>DQTU01000113.1 GCA_015662615.1 Campylobacterales bacterium
AACTGCATTTTGTTCATGGATATAGAGTTTTTTAGAAAACATAATGGAAGCAAATGACGCAGGGGCTGCAGAATATCCACCAACTGAAAAAACAGCATCTATTTTATGCTCTTTAAATATAGCTCTACATGCTATTGCTGATTTTATGATTTTTGAGAGTGAGACTATTTTCCCTAAATATTTTTGATTGACAACACCGGAGGTTTCAAAAAAGTATTTTGAGTCAAAACCCTTGTCATCTTCAAACCATGTTTGGTCTTGTCCATGAGTTGAGCCGATAAAAATAGGTTTTATCCCTCTTTGGTTTAACTCTTCTTTGATTGCTTTTGCGATGGTTAGATGACCACCTGTTCCTCCACCTGTGATTGCGATATTCATCAAAATCTCACTTTTTTACTTAACATCAAAACCATACCTATCGCAATAGAATGTGCTAAAAGAGAACTTCCTCCATAGCTTAAAAATGGTACGGCGATTCCCTTTATCGGAGTAATTCCCGTAATTCCAAAACTATTGATAAAAAGGGATGTTCCTATCAGAAGCGTTACACCTAGAGCAAAAAGTGAGTGCATCATGTTTTCACTTCGGTTAGCAATTTTAAGAGAGCGAAATATGATGATAAAAAAGAGTCCTATAACAAATAAAAGCCCTAAAAGTCCTATTTCTTCAGCAATTCCAGCCAGTACAAAATCAGTATGAACTTCCGTTAGATAGCCTAACTTTATCGTACCATTTCCAATTCCCTCACCAAAAAATCCACCATTTTTAATCGCATAGTAAGAATTTGTTATCTGGTATGGTGCTTCACTAACCTCAACTCGAAGTCTCTCAGAGATGGAATCAGGCAAAAATGAGAGTACAAAGTTTTGAACATCACTCCACCATGATATAACCCTAGCGACACGATGCTCACTTCCTACGATCGCAACGATAAAAACGATAGTAGCTCCTAGCATGAAAAACATAAAAAGCCGTGTACTTGCCCCTGCCATGAATGCCATAACAGTTAATGAAGTACCCAAAACGATCACTTGACCAATGTCATTTTGCATGATGGCTATAAGATATACTACGATACCAAATGCACCTACATAGGGTAAAAAAGTCAAAACCTCATCTTTTAGCTTATCAACACCTGACTCAATTTTTCTTGAAAAGCTCCATGCGAGAAAAAAGATAAAACCCACTTTAAAAAACTCAACTGGAGCTAAAGAAATCAGGGGAAGTTTAATCCATCTCTTCGCACCACCAACAGCAGTCACATAACTCTCTGGTAAAAAAGGCATCATAGTCATCATAATTAGAAATATGAAAAATATAGAAAACCCAAGTAGTTTAAAGTGTTTATCAGGGTCAAGTCGCGATATTGCCCAAATCAGAAAGATAGAAAAAATACCTACGATAAACTGCCTGATAAAGAAATGAAACTCAGGAAAACCATAATGCGGTGCTGTGTATACCGTAAGTGACATTGAAAAGACAATACCAATCACAATAAGTGCAATTGTTACAAAAAAAATAGTTTTATCAGCAGCCACAAATAACCTTGAAAATTAATGTTCAACATACTACAAAAATTTTGATTAATTAGAAATTTTAGATAGAATAATTAAAATAATTTAATTTTTAAAGATTAGGAATAATAATTGCTATATTTTTATGAAAATTAAAATACAAAACTAAGGGTTATGGTGGAAACAACAAAGTCATCTGCGATTGTTGAAAAGGCATTAGATTATAGATCTCTTCGTCAAAAACTAATTTCAGGGAATCTTGCCAATGTTGACACACCTTTTTATAGGGCTCGTGACATTAGTTTTGAAAATGTCCTCGCAAAAGAGGCAGATAAATTAGCTGATATCAAAAAGCAACCAGCATTCGCTAAAACACACCATATGCACATGGATCCAGTCACATCAAATGGCTCTAACCAAGCAGAAGTTTTTTTCAGAGGCACACACACCACAAGAAATGACGGAAACAATGTTGATTTGGATATTGAGTCAACAGAGATGAGTAAAAACTCAATGATGTACAACGCTTTAATAAGTGCAAAAAAGAAGAGTACGATGATTTTTAAAAGTGTAATAGACGCTTCAAGTAAGGTACAATAATGGCATTTTTAAGTGGATTTGATATAAGTGGTTATGGGCTTTCTGCTCAAAGATTTAGAATAAACCTTATCAGTAGCAATATCGCTAATGCTAACACAACTCGAACTGAAGAAGGTGGACCTTATCGTCGTCGAGAAGCGGTTTTTAAAGCGGTTGATTTTGATGCACTTTTAAACAAAGAGTTAAACAGCTACATGCGAGATGAAAATCCTATCGATGATCCCATGGCAACTCAGTTTCCAAAACCACCTTTAATGAGTGTTATAGTTGATAAAGTTATTCGTGATGATACACCATTTAAATTACGATTTGACCCATCTCATCCTGATGCGGATGCTAATGGCTACATATCTTTGCCAAATGTTAATCCTGTCATAGAAATGGCCGATTTAATAGAAGCGACAAGAGCATATCAAGCAAATGTAGCAGCATTTCAAAGTACAAAATCAATGGCACAGAGCGCTATCGATATGCTCAAAGGTTAATAGATTGAATAATAGACTTATTTCAGGACTTATGAAGTTTGAGATATTTATCAGAGTGCATTAATTTTTTAAAATAAAAATTGAGTAATAGCCGTAGCTATTGCGATGTTTTTATTTTTAAAAAGTGATGCGCTATGGTAAATATATCTTCTTTGATAAGTCCTGAAATAAGTCTACATACAAGGAAGTATTTATGATAAAAGGAATTGACTCTCTATCACCCATTTCATTACAAAATGAGTTGGCAAAAAGTCAAAAAACAGAGAGTGGTAGTGATTTTTTTACGATTTTAAAAGAGTCATTAAATGAAGTGAATGATATGCAAGTTAAAGGCGATCAAGCACTAAGTGACATTGCAACGGGGCAAGTAAAAGATTTGCATAGTGCTGCTATTGCAATTGACAAAGCAGAGATCAGCATGAAAGTAATGTTAGAAGTAAGAAACAAAGCATTAAACGCATATAAAGAAATACTTAAAACTCCAATTTAATATTTTCCTATTGATATAAATTTCTATATTTATATCAATAGTTTAAATACATATTCATTATAATGGATTAATGAACCAATCCGAGAGTAAAAAATTCAAAATAGCCTTTATATTTTTCATTGTTTTTGTACTGTTTATGATTCTTTTGTTTGCTTTTGTAAATATCGTTACAAGTGATCGAAAACTTCCAAGACTTACGCGTACTGAGACAGATATTGCCCTTCGAGGTTCTATTTATAGTCGTAATAATTTTACGATCAGTGCTAGTAAAAAACTCTATAGTGCGGAAGTAGATACAAGAAACATAGACCCTGATAAATTTGATCTTTTTATTGAGCTTTTTTCTATCTTTAGCAAAATGGATCCCCATGTGGTGCGAGAAAAACTAGAATCAAATTCTGGTTTTGTAAAACTTACCTATGCGCTTGACTCAAAATCCGCACGATATGTAAAGCAACTAAGATCAAACCTCCTCAAATACCGAGTGCTTAAACACTATGTTGACCCCAAAACAGGAGAGTCATTTTTACATGCACTCTCGATTAATGAAAGTAGTGAATATAGAGAGTTCCCCTTAAAAGAGACTTTATCTCCAGTAATTGGTTTTATGCGTAAAAATACACTGAAAAACTACACCACAATTGATGGGAAGTATGGTTTAGAAAAATTTTACGATCGTGCATTGACCGGTATTCAAAGTACTAAAATTAACGGTAGAAAAGATATTAACCATAACATCATCTTAGATAAAAATAGTCAAGTTAAAAATCGTGTTGATGGTCTAGATGTCATCACTAGTATCTCCTTAAAATTTCAAACAGCTCTTGAAGAAATTTTAGATAAACACAGAGTTAGAACTGAGGCAAAAGAGATTATCGCTTCTGTTATGGATAGCAAAAGCGGAGAAGTATT
>DQTU01000088.1 GCA_015662615.1 Campylobacterales bacterium
AATGAGAGAGCAACAGCACCAGCTGTCCGATATTTGTATCCACTATTTTTAAGTTTTTTGGCATACTTATTTGAACGGTAAGCGCGTTCAAAAGTCCCAACGCTAGCATAAGGATTTGGCAAAATATTACAAAATTTTATTGCTTCTAATTTGGTAAATTGAAATGAGGTTTTTGTTTTTAAAAAAAGTGTGCCATTGGCGAGGTTTGCAATTATACCAACTTGAACTTCTCCCTCTTTTTCTAATGCAACAGAAGAGCCAAAATAGGGAAATTGGGATTTAAAATTGTCACTACCATCAAGGGGATCAAGAATAATTTTATAATCACCATCTCCATGAAATCCGCACTCTTCAGAATCTATACGAGCAAATTTTTCAAGATGTTTGATAAAAATTTCTTCAGCGATGAGATCCATGCCGATACTCACATCGCCTCCAGCACCAACCACACCACTCTCATAGTGATGTAAACTCTTATCCGTTAAAATCTTTTTATAAAGCTCTTGATTGGCTTTTATGGTGGAACTTATAAAAGCGTCGAAATTATCTATCCGAGCAACTTTTTTGCAATCTCTCGTGCCGCTATTTTTCCATCTTCTGCTGCCGTTACTACAAGATCACTTCCTCTAAAACAGTCTCCTCCTGTAAAGACAAACTGTTTTGAGCACTCTTGGTTTTCATTGGCTGTAATTTCACCCCATTGGTTAGTCTCTATTCCATTTTCTGAAAGAAAGTTTGGATTCATTTGATCAAAACCAAGAGCAAATATCACAACATCTGCATCCACTCTAAACTCACTATCATCAATGATTTCTACACTCTGTCTTCCTGAATCATCTTTTTTAGAAAGAAGCGTTTTTAACATCTCGATACCTATCACCGCACCATCACTGTTTAAAAGTACCTCTTTAGGGCTTGCATTAAAAATAAACTCTGCACCCTCTTCTTTGGCATTTTTGAACTCTTTTTTGCTTCCTGGCATGTTGATCGCATCTCTTCTATAAAGACATTTTACACTACTTGCACCTTCACGAAGAGAGGTTCTGATACAATCCATAGCAGTATCACCACCACCAATAACCACAACATTTTTTCCTGCAACTTCAAAACCTTTATCATAGGTCTCTTCAAAATGTTTCTGTTGAATATTTCTTAAAAATTCAATTGCTAAAAAGACATTTTCTCCATTTTCATGAGGAAGATTTGCTTTTTTTGATTTTTCAGCACCAATTCCAACAAAAACCGCATCATAATTTTCAATCAAATCTTTCATATCTATATCTTTCCCGACCTCAACACCAAGGTTTAACTTCATGCCAGCATCAGTAAGAAAATCAAATCTTCTAAAAACTATCTCTTTTTCCAATTTAAAACTAGGAATTCCATAAGTCAAAAGTCCACCAGGTTTAGAGGCTTTTTCAAACATTTCCACTTGAATTCCTGCACGCATGAGATAGGTAGCACATGAGAACCCAGCAGGGCCAGAACCGACAATAGCAACTTTTTTATCACTCATCTCATCCGCAAATTCAGGCTTCATACCTTTCATAAAACCTTTTTCAGAGATATAAGTCTCAATAGAACCAATGGTAATCGCACCATATCCATCTTGTTCAAGCGTACAATCTCCCTCACAAAGTCTATCTTGTGGGCAAATTCTACCTGTAATCTCTGGAAAAGGGTTTG
>DQTU01000161.1 GCA_015662615.1 Campylobacterales bacterium
TGAAGTATCACCCATTTTACAAAATCTCTCAGAACTATACTTTGAAGAGAATAAAGACAAACTGGATATACTGCTCTCTCTACTTGAACCGGCACTCATGCTATTTGTAGGAGGGGTCATAGGATTCATCGTAACAGCTATGTTACTGCCGATATTCTCTATCAATATTCAATAGAGAATAAAAATGAAATTTCAAGATATAAATAACTTAAGCCAGATTCAAAAAGCTTGGATGTCAACCATCCTAATAGCCTTAATAGGCTTTTTTACATACTTCTACAACTATATGAATCCACCAAAACAATTTTGGGATGAAAACTATCATATTGCATCTGCCCAAAAATATATTGATGGTGTCTTTTTCTTTGAACCACATCCACCTTTGGGAAAGATACTCATAGCCCTTGGTGAAGTAATAGTATCTCCAAACAAATCAATAAATACCAAACCTTTTTTAGAAACCGATTACATAAAAAAATTTCCAAAAAAATATAGTTTTGCCGGTATGAGACTCATTCCATCTCTTATGGGTTGGCTAAATGCTATACTGCTTTTTTGGTTATTATATTTTCTAACAGATAAAATTTTTCTTGCTTTTCTTGGTACATCTCTCTATCTTTTTGACAATGCAATGATTCTCCATTTCCGTGCTGCAATGCTTGAGAGTATTCAGATATTTTTTATGCTTTTAGCTCTCATCTGGTTTGTAAGAGAGTGGAAAAAAGAGCAAGTAACCATAAAAACATACTCAATCCTTGGAATACTTATCACACTTGGCGTAATGATAAAAGCAAACAGTGCTATTCTTCTGCTACTACCTGCTTTTTTATGGTATAGAGAACTCTGTACAGATAAAGTATCTTTTAAAGAGTTTATTGTTAAAAATCTCTCATTTCTTTTAACTTCTACAGTAATAGTCTATGCTGTATTTGCCCTTCACTTCACACTGGTAGACAAACCAATAAAAAATAGAACATACAATGCACCTGCATCTATAATAGCTGATACAAAAGATCACAATATGCTAAATCCCATAAACACTTTCAAAGGTATTGCAGCATATTACAAATATATGAAACGTTATGAGAGTAGAGTTCCCAAGTACAACCCTTGCAAAAAAGGAGAAAATGGCTCTCTAGCAATCACTTGGCCACTCATAAACAAAACCATAAACTACCGATGGGAGAGAAAAGATGGCATAGTCCGCTATCTCTACCTTATGGGTAATCCTATAGTTTGGTTTCTCTCTTTGCTTGGAGTTTTGGGAAGTTTTGTTTTAGTGATATCCAAAGCTGTTTATAAAACTCCTATAACTCATCAAGAGTATTTCAGATGGATTCTTATCTTCACAACACTTTATGTCTCATATATGCTAGCAGTTATGCAGATAGAGAGAGTAATGTACCTTTATCACTACTTCATACCTCTTATCTTTGCCATCATTCTCTTTACCCTACAGGTTGGCTATATTTACAATGATTTGCTTGAATCAAAAGATCGTTTGATTTATGGTTCTCTTATTGGGCTTATATTTATCATCATTGTAGTTTACGCCTTCTTTGCACCACTGACTTACTACCTACCACTTGATTTAGAAAGCTTCAATAAAAGGATATGGTTTGATTTCTGGCATCTGCAACCTGTTAGATAGATTTGACAGACATTACGCTCTAGCTATATTTGTACTCTTTCTTGGACTCTTTTCACTCTACAAAAGCGGCTTGCTACATACTCAAAACAGTAAAACTGTAAAAATGACTCTGATAAAACAGAATGGCAGGATAAAAACTATTCTCACTCCAATAAAAACTAAATATAAACGAACATACCTGATAGATGAGATAACATTTCCAAAGGGTAGTGAGCTTTACCATAAAAGGCTTGGAAAACTTGGAGCAAGATCAAACTTTTTTATAAAATTCAAAACAGTTACAAATATACTTACAGAAGGTACTTATAAGTTTATAATAGCATCAGATGATGGCTTTAGACTAAAAATAGATAATAAAACCATCTGCTCTTATATAAAAGATCGACCTCTTAAAAAGAGTACATGCCCTATACATTTAACAAAGGGTAAACATAACATATACTTGCTTTACTTCCAAGGATTTGGACAATTAGGACTTTTAACTAGAGTCGAAACACCTAGTGGTTATGCAGATCCAATAGGTAAATCAAATTCTGATATGGAGTTTTTACTATCAAAACTATGACAAGATTTGCCTATGTAGGCATAGTATCGACCATTGCAGACTATGCTGTCTATGCTCTTTTACTCTATTTTCAAATACCGTATTATCTTGCGATCATCGTAGGCTATAGTGCAGGAGTTATTGTAAACTTCTTTTTAACCAGAAAATATGTATTTACCAAATGTTGCAGATTTAATTCAGCATATAAAGAGTTTTTAGCAGTCTTTGCAGTATCAGTGGCAGCTGTAGCACTTAACATAGCCATAGTCAGCATACTGCACGATTATGGAGCAAACTACTATATTGGACGTGTTGTTGCCATTGTTATGGTATTCTTTTTTAATTACTTTATGAGAAAACGATATATCTATACATTATAGTCCAATCCCCAATTGTATTGCTTTGGGGTTGGGACTTCAGTCCCACTTTGTCTAAGAAAAATCTACAATGGAGATAAGCCATGAAACTTGCAATAATTGTACCTTGTTACAACGAAGAAGAGATCCTGCCAAAAAGCATAAATAAACTTAGTAATTTGCTTAAATCTATGATAGACGAAGATCTGTGTGACTCTTCAAGCCGGTTGCTGTTTGTAGATGATGGAAGCAAAGATAAAACATGGCAAATTATAGAAGAGACAAGCAAAAAAAAAGAGTTAGTAGCAGGCATCAAACTCTCCCGAAATTATGGTCATCAAAATGCTCTAATAGCAGGATTGAGCAGCATAGAAGCTGATGCCTATGTAACAATAGATGCAGATCTTCAAGATGATATAAATACCATAAAAGATATGGTGAATGCTTATCATAAAGGGTTTGAAATAGTATATGGTGTAAGAAAAGAGCGAAAAACAGATACACTCTTTAAACGTCAATCTGCACAATTATTTTATAAATTGATGGAAATAATGGGTGTTGAAACTATCTATAACCATGCAGATTTCAGACTATTAAGTAATCGTGCAAAAAATGCACTTATGCAGTTTAAAGAGGTAAACCTCTTTTTAAGAGGAATTGTTCCTCTTATAGGCTTCAAAACAACAACAGTATATTATAAACGAAAAGAGAGAGATGCAGGAGAAAGCAAATATCCTCTTCGTAAAATGATCTCATTCGCATGGGAAGGAATTACCTCTTTTAGTACTATGCCATTAAGACTAATAACTACTGCCGGTTTCATCATATTCATTATCTCTATTATTTACGGAATTTGGGTTCTTTATGAAAAACTATTTACAGACCATGCAGTACAAGGATGGGCATCTATGATGGTTGTACTGCTTGGATTAGGAGGTATTCAGGTACTCTCTTTAGGAATTATTGGTGAATATATAGGAAAAATCTATAAAGAGACCAAACAGAGACCCAGATATTTTGTAGATAAGACTACTGAAGTTTTTAAAAGGCAGGACTGAAGTCCCGTACTCAAAAGCTGTAAACTACCCCCACATTTATGAAACCGTACTTCTTGTCAAATTGTGATTTTGTATATTTGTTATAGAGGTATGGCAAATCTGTATTAAATTGATGGAGCATTATCTCTCCACCGGCAAAAATTGATATTTTATGATTTAATGCCCTTGTAAGTGATGCTCTTATTATGTGATTTGTATTTATATAAGTCAATTCATCTCCGCGGTAAAACTTGTCAAACTCATAACTTATCTCACCAAGCCACTTACTTGATAATACCAAACCATAAACAATACCTGCATTTACCATTGTCTCATAACGATCAAAATTTACCGGATCAAGCTTTTCTAGTTGAGTATCCAAAAATGAGTTTTTACCTTTTGGAGCTGCTTCAACCATTGAAGTTACTTTACTTCTTCTTATTCCAGCATAGAAACTTAAAATAGCTGTAGAACCAAATCTTTTCCCCGTACCAATACGGGCAAACAGTGCATTATGCGACATATTTGTAGTTGCTACATGAGGATATATTTTGTTACCATCTCTATCATAAAAAGTAAGTTTTAGATCATCAAAAACAATAGAACCATCTTCTATTTTTATATTAGAACCAGGTTTTATTTTTTGGATCATACTATTTATAAGATTATCGTTTATAATATGCAGATCATCAGCTTTGTCAAAGATTATACCACTGTCTATGACTATAGTATTGAAAAAAGTATTATATCTACTTCTATGCAAAAGATGCCTTCCAAAAAACTCCAAATGACGGTTTTTCAATTTAGTACTACTATATGCTATATTCCACTGCTGAAGATTTAAAAAGAGTGTATCCTTCTCCGTCAATCCATATCTTCCCTCAAGATCAAAACCTGTCATATCTCCCATAGCACCATATTTTGTCTCAAGGTTACCAATTTCCTGCTGTTTTATATTTAAAACATCGATTGCATCATTCATACGAAGGTAGCCTAGCTTCACCTGAGATTTACCTTTTGGTAAAACAAAAGCGTGGGTATTTAAAAATTGAAAGTTAAATGTTTCTTCAGCAAATACATATATAAATAAAAGTGATAAAACTAGCCACAAACGAAATAGCATTCCAAACCTTTTATTTAAAATCTATCCAAACAATAGGCAGGATTGAAGTCCTGCTTTCATATTTGGGGTCGGGACTTCAGTCCCGCAATTTGAAATTGAGTAACACACTAATAATCAATTCCTGGAGGAGCCATAGACTCCATATTACTCTCAATAGGTTGATATTTTATCTTTCCACCCTCTTTTGTAACAACATAACCCTTAGCTCCACTAGGCATAACTACACTAATCTTTTCTCCAGATACCTCTATCGTAGTAAAGGAAGGCATAGCAGGAGGTAACAACTTTTGATCTGACTCTCCACTTTCAGACGGTTTAATGTAGACATTATAAGATAGATCACCTTTTTGTTTCCACTCCTTGTAAAGAGGTTCAAGATTCTTCTCTCCTGTCAGCTTTTCAATAACCTTGATTTCAGACTTCTCTTCAAAAGAGAGAGAATTTAAAGATGATGATACTGAAGAAGATGAAGAAGATGAAGATAAAGTAGACTCATACTCAATAACTGCAGAGCTAGATGCTTTATGTAAACTTCTTTCCTCTTTTTTATCAAAAATATACTTTACATCCTCAACCTTTTCAACAGGTGAAGATGAAGGTAACATTAAAAATATTCCAAATACTACAACAAAAAAAAGAGAACCAAAAATCAGGTAGCGATTCATTTAACTACCTTCATAGATGATGTTAAACATCTATCTACATACCTATTACAGTAAAAATCTCCTGAATCAGACTCAATCTTATAAAGCATACTAAACCCTTTTACAGTAGAAACTTTACTAACCTTTACATCTTTTTTTAGTATGTCCCGTAGCCTCTTTTCAGCTACACTGGTATCAGGCATATAAAGTGAATTTTTACATTTATCGAGATCTTTTTCTAACATTGGAGGTAGATGTATCAGCATTGGAGGAATTATCTTGCATGCATTATTTGATTTCTCTTTTTTAGTACTCTTCTTCACATCTTTAGCAACATCTTTTTTTAGCGCTATACCAGGCATTGCCGGTGGCATAGGAATACCTCCTGCAACCAGTGGCGAAATAAATAAAATTGAAACTGAAAAAGCTAAAACTCTTCTCATAAAACCTCCTTATTTTACTATGGGACTAAAGTCCCATTCTATAAATCTCAATTATACAACAAAAAGTATCCATTTCCAGGTAGTATCTTATCAATTTTTTCATACGGTAAATCTATACCTGTTTGGTTTGTGTAAAATTCCCAATTTTGAGTATTATTGTTAAAGTGCCAAATTACTACCGACTGGTCTATCTCACTCACATCAAAAGTACTGCTCGCAATAGATAGAAGATTCCATCCTGTTGTTAAATTCAGATCAAATCCTAGAAGATTGTTCTTATTAAAATCAATGACTTTCTCATTTTCAGTATATACCCAAATTCCCTCACCTGGCGTTATCACATTTCCAGGAACTGCTATGTTATTATTCTCTATAACCTGCTCTACATCAGAGTTTGCAGAATATGCAAAATACTCCCCATTTCTGTAAACCCACACTATCTCATCATCATTAAAGAGAGTATCTAAAGTTATATTTTCATCCAAAATATTTGAGACAAGATTCCACCCTGCTTTTAAAGAGATACCGTTAAACCTATTCTTTTGAGTAATATCTGTATAAAGAGTTACAGGCTTTGGATTTAGAAAAATTAAACCATTTAGATCGACACTATCGATAACATCTTCCTGACCATTAAAGTTACTCTGCATATATTCAGGATTTGAACTTACCAGATACCTTGTTGCACCGTTATCAAAAAGAGCAAATCCGTAGTTCTCTATGCTTATATTCTCATCCAA
>DQTU01000192.1 GCA_015662615.1 Campylobacterales bacterium
TCCTCAACACTTTGGATATAACCTTGGGCTTGGATGATCTGTTCTTGTCCATTTTCAAGGATAAGTCGCCCACCCATGTCCGCATTGTTTTTTTGTACCACCTTGATGATATCTTCCAAACTTAAGTCATACTCTACTAACTTATCTTGGTTGATGGTGATTTCATAGTTTTTGTTGTAGCCACCCAAAGAGGCGACTTCACTCACACCATCCACGCCCAAAAGCGCATACTTATAGTAATAATCCTGCAACGTTCTTAGTTCATCAAGCGACTTAGTATCTGACTTCAACGCATACTCATACGCCCAACCAACCCCAGTTGCATCAGGTCCCATCGCTACTTTTGCAGACTTTGGAAATGTAGGGGCAAGTTCAGCAAGTTTTTCCAGTATCCTTGCCCTTGCATCATAGATATCCACACCATCTTTAAAGATGACATAACAAAGCGCGTTTTGAAAACTACTCATGGCTCGCACGGTTTTGATGTTTTTAAGTGACATCAAGTTAGTGATGAGTGGATAGACTATCTGATCTTCGATGATTTTTGGTGACTGCCCCGCCCACTTTACTTGTACGATTACTTGCACTGGAGAGAGATCGGGCAAGGCATCTAAGGAGCTGTTTTTAAGCGCCCATATCGACGCGCCTACCAGTATCATGATAGTAATAAAGACTAAAAATATATTACGAAGGCTCGCTTCTATAATTTTTCCTACCATTACCAATCCTCATCATCGTCATTGTCATACAAGCCATTTGTGATAGCATCCGCGTCAAGCATAAAAAGTGCCCTATCGATGACTCTATCCCCAGCTTTTACTCCCGATTCTATGGTGTAAGTATGTGCATCGACACGATTCGCCACAATTTCCACAGGTTCAAACTCATCCTCACCCACAGGCTTAAAGACAAAATGTTTTGCACCTTTAGTAAGTACAGCAGACTTTGGAAGTGTCAAAAGTGTTTGAGATGGTGACTTTAATAGCACTTTGGCAAACATATTTGGATAGATTTTACGCGCTGGGTTTTCCACAACCACACGCACTTCACTCTTTTTAGTTTTTGCATTTATAAAAGGAGCTATAAAATCAACCTTCCCCACAACACTTTGCAAACCATCTATCATGATAGTCGCTGGCATCCCTACTTTTACGAACCCTATATCCTTTTGATAGACTTCTAACTTCACCCACATTTGTGACATATCTGCTATCTTATACACCAACATACCGCTTTTAATAAAAGAGCCTTGGTTGATATTTTTCTCTAAAATGATGCCTGAAATAGGTGCTTTAATATCTACTGTAAAATCTGAAGAGATACGACTTCCTGCATTTAACAAAGAAAGCTTTTTTTGAAGGTTTCTTATCAGCGTTTTTTGTCGCATCTCTTTAGCCAAATCAATCTCAGCTTTTATCTCCGAGAGTGTTTTAGAATAGATAGAAAACAGCGTTTCTCCTTTGTTTACAGAGATAAAAGATTTATCCGCGTATATCTTCTCTACAAAGCCTGAAAAACGAAGGGTTACATCTACGACCTTACTTTCATCTAGTGCGGTGTTGGCATAAAAAGTTTTGCTTGTAGCTAATTCAACACTTTTCACTGTCACGATTTTCTTATTAAAAAGTTGTTTAACTTCCAGTATCTCTGCATTTACCAATGTACTAAAAATCAGAACTAATAAAACTCTTATCATGATAACCCTCCTTCAAAATAAACCAACTTCGCGTAAGCCTCAAAATAACTATCCATCTCAGTATAGGCTTCTAACTCCAAAACAATACTCTCATTGAGATTTGTTAAGAGTGCTGTGGCTGAAGTGTTTTTAGTAAAAATCTCTCTTTCTAAAAGTTTCTGTATATAGTGTTGTTTTGGCACAATCTCTTTTTTGATAATGTAGTGGTTTTTCAAAGAGTCTGCCATCAACTCTTTTAAGATATCAACCTCTCGTTGTAGCTTAAAGGCTTGTGATTTGAGTGCCTTTTTTGCTTGTGATTCTTTCAAGAGTGCTATCTTAATAGCCCGCTCTTCCTTACCACGAACAGGTAGATTAAACCCCACATTTAAAGCCAAATAGTCACTTCTATCTTCTCTTTGAAAATACCCTACACCCAACTTCACATCAGGCATTGTGTTAGCACGAGCGAGTTTGAGAGTTTGTGTTGCTTTTTGAACTTTGAGATCTGAAACTATCATGATAGGGTGTGACTTTATATCGATATCTACTTGTTTATCCAGAGATAAAGAGACTTCAACGCTTGTGACATCTTCGTATACTAGATTTTCTATTTTATAAAGCAATGCTCTTTTCATCGTGGATAGTTTTCGTTTTTTTACCACAAGATTTTTTTCTAAAATCTTGGCTTTTTCTACGGCACTTTGCGTTGATTTTCCCACTTCCAAACGCTTGGCATGTAGAAGTTTTAGTTTTTTAACATTGTATTGATACTCTGATATTAATGCCAATTTCTTCTCGATAATGGCCACCTTATAGGCAAACCCACTAAGTGCTGCTCTCATCCTTGAAAGCTTCTGCGCATATAAAGCACTTACGATATCTTTATCCACAGAAGCGATACCTTTTTTCAAAGCTGTTTTATCACCCATAGGTATCTTTTGAGAAAGCGTTATAAACTGCGTCTGCATCGGTTCGAGATCACGAGAAGTGATATCATCTATCAACAAGTCATTTACGCCCAAACCAAGTGTTGGGTTTTCCCATGTATCTGCCAACGCTACTTGCTCATCACCTATCATGATACGCTCTTGAAGCTCTTGCAAGTCCACGTTTTGTGTTTTTACTTTTAAAAGCAAAACTTCCAAACTTTGCCCATACACAAAACTTGTAAAA
>DQTU01000254.1 GCA_015662615.1 Campylobacterales bacterium
ACAAACTTAAGGGTTTTATGTTTAGCACTTATATCTTTTTTCCGATGTTATTTTTGACATATCTGTTTTTTGAAGTTATCCCTTATTATTCAGGTATGACAAAAACACTTGTGAAGTTTGATATATCTGATATGCTTTATCGGGTTTTTAAAGATGAAAGTGATAAATGTGACGATTAGAGGTTTTGTTTAAATATTTTAAATTTTTTGATCTCTTCCTCTGTTAAATCAAGCTCCCATAAAACAGTTGTTGCTCTAAAATCTCTTGTTGGGTAAGTGATATTCTCATGATTAAAATAGTGTTCGTATCTATTAACCAAAGCATAAAGAGTTTCAAAAGAGATAGAAAATCTTTTTTCATATATTTTAAACTCAGCAGACTTGATAACTTCTTTAGCTCCTGTTCCATAACCTCGTATCATTCCGCCAGTACCAAGTTTAGTGCCTCCAAAATATCGTACTGTAATGAGTGCACTATTTATAATTTTTTCTCCTCTTAAAACACTAAGTGTGGGTGCCCCAGCACATCCTTTTGGTTCTCCATCGTCACTAGAATTTTCTACTATTTGGTCAAATTCATTTAGTTTTCGATAGGCGTAGATAATGTGTGAGGCTTTAGGATGTTCTATTTTTAGAGTTTTTATAAGGGAGTCAAACTCTGATATAGGAGTAAGGTATGAGATAAAAACTGATTTTTTTACCTCATACCTCTGTGAATATGTCTGCGTGACAAGTTGCATCTATTTTTTTAAAGATCGCTTAGGATAGGAGAGTGCGATGACGCCAGCAACTAGAGCTATGATATAGTATAGATAGTTTGGAATTGGTACAGGATCTCCTGCAGCATATGAGTGCATTCCTGAGAGATAATAGTTTACTCCCACAAATGTCATGATAATGACAGAATAAGCTACCGTAGAAGCAACTGAATACCAATATTCATAATTTTTCTTAATTGCCGGTACAAAGCGAATATGAAGCACTACGACGTATGCAAGTATCGATATCCAAGCCCAAGTCTCTTTCGGATCCCAACCCCAGTATCTTCCCCATGATTCATTGGCCCAGACACCACCTAAGAAGTTTCCGATAGTTAGCATTGAGATACCTAAGATGGCTGTCATTTCATTTATTCTTGTAGATTCTATGATACTTCTTTGTAAATCAGGCCGTTTGTCACTTTTAAATATAAAAAGTATGAGTGCAAAAAATCCAAGTATCATGCTAAGACCTAAAAATCCGTAACTTGCAGTAATGATCGATACATGGATGTTAAGCCAATAAGATTTTAAAACTGGCACAAGGTTTGTGATTTGTGGATCCATCTCATTGATAAAAGTAGCTCCAAGCGTGATACCTGTGATAATTCCTGTTAATGCTGGAGCGATAAGTGAATATCTAGCAAACACAATTCCAGCCAATCCCATAGACCAAGCAACATAGAGCATCGCTTCGTAGGCATTTGACCAGGGTGCGTGTCCTCCGATATACCAACGCGCTGCGAGTCCTAAAGTGTGAAGAACAAATGCGATTGTGATGATGGCAAGGACTATTTTAGATGCTTTTTGGATATTTAATTTTGGTTTGAGCATTTTTGCCATTATAATGGCTAAAAGTGCGATACCAGAAAATAGATAAACTAAGATTAGCTTATTGAAAAGTGAGACTCGTTTGAAAAATTTCTCTGCATCAAGTTTACTTTGACTTGGGATGATATCTGATGCAACTTTTCTCTGATATTGAGCAATAAGCCCTAGTGCCTCATCAGCTTTCTCCCAATTGTTTGATTTTTGACTCTCAGCTATTTGGTCAAAATAATTGATAAAAAGGTTTCGTATCATGCCACTATCTTCGGCTTCAAAAACACTTATGGCATCTTTTACTGAATACCATTTTTTAGTTTCATCATTAGGTTTTGGCACAATTTTCATCAAATCACCTGTAAAGATCATGTAGGCGATATTTAATCTTTCGTCAGTTTTAATAATTTCCCTGTCAAATTGATTTCTCTGAATTGGACGTTTTTGTGAAGACTCTTCAATATACTCGGTTAATTTATATGAGGGTTGTTTTTCATAGTTAAAAAAGTCACTAAATGAGGCATGGGTCTCTTTGGGATTAATCCCTAAAATCTTTTTAACTTTACTGTGCTTTACATTGATCAACTTTATATCTTGCCAAGCTTTTGGTGCTGTAATCATCCCCAGCATAATTTGGTTTGAATCAAGACCTTCTATTTTAGATTTTTTAGCAAGTTTTAGTAAGACTTCATTTGAAAATGTATCAAGAGGTTTAATCCTACCATCAACCGTTTGAACTAATAAATCTCCAAACTTCGCTGCATGTGCTTTATCGTAGTTCTTTACAATAGTTAAAGAATCACTATCTGCATGCATTGGTGTATAAGAGATCAGTAACATTAGGATAAATGCCGTTGTACTTTTCAATACCGTATCTCTTTGAATAGCCGCTACTAGTTTTCTAAATCTACTTTTTGGGTTTAAAATATTTAAAATAAATCCAAGCGCAAGTAAAAAATATCCTATATAGGTTGGAATTTTTCCCGGATCATTGTTGACTGAAAGAATAGTGCCTTTCTCATCTGTATCATATGATGATTGGAAAAATCTATGGCTTTTATAGTCTAGTATATGATTCATAAAGATTCTAAAAGGCATTTTGACTCCATCTTTTTCATCAATTAGGACAACTTCACTGGCATATGATGATGGTGACATAGAGCCTGGATAACGCTCTAATTGAAAGTCATTTAATTTGATAGAAAAAGGAAGTTGAAGAATTTTTGCACCCCACTCAAGGTTGAAATTTACACCTGAAATATTTGTAACTGCTTTACGACCTTGTGTTCCTTTTCCAAAACCATACATAACAATCTCTTCATTTTTTCCATCGTAGGATAGATCAACTATGAGTGCTGAAGGTGTTGCCCTTTGCATGCTTCGTCCACCCTCATTGCTTGCAGAAGTTAACGTCTCTTTTGCTTTTGAAAATAGTGCTTTTGGTACAAACTTAACCACACCCAAATCATAAAGTTTCCCTTTCTCAAATAGATGCTCAACACCTGCTTCAAAAATACCACTTTTACTATCTTTCATTCGAAACCATGAAGTGTTTGTATCACTTATAAAAAAGAATTTACCATCTTTTGTATAGATATTTACAGTTGGTTTATCATTTTCTTCTACTTGTTTATTTAGAGATATAATTGCTGTTTTGCTATCGTGTGATTCGCCAGCTTTTAGTAGGATTTGACTTGGACCGCTCAGCTGGGTCAAAACGGTCATATCTATCATCGGTATGCCATTTGGATCTTCTATAAGTGTTTTTTGTGCATTTGGGATATAGCTTTTGTAGCTTATCTCTGCAATTTTCCCTTCAATCTCTAGTTGCATATCAAAATCATTGGAGGAGATTTTAGACATAAGTTTTTTTATCTCTGTCGTGTATGTTTTATCACCTGAGACTGCATTGAATTGTACATAGGAGTCACTTGATCTGATGATATCACTTGACTGACCTTCACGAATATGCATAATCCCTTCATATCCAATGTATCTTGTGACAGCAGCCCCGATAAGTACTACTATAAAACCACTATGAAAGAGTACTTGTGGTAGTTTCTCTTTTTTAAACATGTTGTATTTAAACATGTTGCCGATGAGATTGATTGCTAAAAGTATCTGCACCATCTCAAACCATTTAGTCGTATAGATGACCGCCCATGCCGTTTCTGTTCCATGATCATTTTCTATAAATGTACCCATAGCACTTGCTACGCCGAAGATGATTGTTAGTATTATCATCAATTCCATAGAAAATAGAATCTTTTTTATATTTTTCAATAGTTCCCCCTAAAAAAGAAGATATTTTATCAAAAAATAGCAAATAAAGAGACACATATTGTTAAAAATAGGCTTATTTGAATAGGTATGTAAAAATTTAAGAAAAAATTAAACTATTTTGAAATATAATAGGAAGTTATAGAATGTTAGCCGACAGTTCCGCAATTGCCGACCAACAAAGTAAAAAGCTTAAAGACCCGCATCTTTAAAACCTTTCACATTCAAAAGGAGTGTTGAATGAATTTGTTTACTCTGAAAGTATAAAATATGAAAGTAAACAAATAGTTAATCACACTCCTTTTTTACTACAAAGTATTGATTTTTTCTATAATAGGTGTTTTAATTCTAGACCTTTTTCTTTTTTTATTTGTTCTTTGAGATTTTTCTGGTTGGCTATTTGTAATAGATGTTAAAAAATTATCTTTTATAGTAATTGTTACAATTCCTCCAATAGGGTTTAAATCTTCATCATAATAAAATGTAATAGGATTTGATGTTCCGCTTTTTAGAAATGCATAAACATAGAGGTTAACATCTTTATCATAATCAGCATCTATGATTTTTCCTGTTCCATGATAGACTTGTGACACATCACTAGTATAACGCTTAGTACTTGATTGAGGTTGAATATCTCTGATAATTGGTGCATTTTTAGGTGCTTTTATAACGCTGTAGTCTTGATTTGTTGCTGATCTAACTTCTGTGGCCGAGTAAAGATCTTCAAAATATCCTTTTGATTTTGCTGAACAACCTGAAAATAGAGCTGCTATAATGAGTGCAAATAGTAAATGGCGAAAATGCATAATGGTTCCTTACATGTGGAGCTAAAGTAATATTATCTAAATTTTTTTAAACCATTCAATGGTGTCTGATTCATTTTGGTATTGGTTTAAATTTTTAAGTTTCAAATCAAGTTGAATAGTTTTTCCAAGTTTAAAGTTTGGAGCTGTAAATATCATGTAATGATCTACTATATCGCTAGTCTCTTTCATCAATACATCTGCTCCTTCAATCATTATAAAGCGATATTTTTTAATTATATCAAGATTTTTTTCAATAAAAACTTTTCGTCCCTTTACTTTAAATAGTGGAATTTGAGTATCAAAATCATCTCTTTTTGAGTAAATTAAAATATCTGGAGGACGACCACCACAAAGTCTACAATCCAAAGTTGGTTTGTCAATTCTAACTGTGTTACCACCAATGACTAAAAGGTCAATTTTCTCTCTTAATTTATGTACTAGAGTGCGAGAGTTTAATGAGCTTATCGTCCCACCAGTATAAACTCCATTTTTTGTAATTGCTAATTTAAAAAATATATAGGGCTCATTTTTTTGCCATTTTTTAAAAGGCTCTAAAAGCTGATTGCACTCTTTTTGTAAAACTCCTTTGAGCACTTCCATACCACAAGACTCTAAAAGCTTTGCACCGCCAGATGCTTCTTTATTTGGATCCATGGAGCCAATAACTACTTTTTTAAAACCTAGTGTTTTTATTAAAATAGAGCAGGGTGGTGTGCTTCCTGTATGATTACAAGGTTCAAGTGTGACATAGATAGTATAGTCTTTAAATTGATTATTGTGATTTTCTAAAATATATTGATGTTTTTTAGATGCACTATGTATGTTTAAAATTTTTTTATCGCCTAAAATCTCTAAAGCTTTAGAAATGACATTTAACTCTGCATGCGCTTCTCCTGCCTGGTGATGTGCCTCAATTGCGATTATTTTTTTATTATTGTTTAGTATAAGTGCGCCAACGGCTGGGTTGGGGTAGGTTAGTCCTTGATATTTCCATGCCTCTTTTAGGCATAAGTCCATATAAAAACTGTTAGCTACCATTCAAAATAGGTTTTAGCTTTTATGATATCAGCAAAGTTAACTTCTTTTTCCACTTTTTTGCCTTTATCATAGAGTGTGATGGTTTTGTTTTCTACTTTTAGTATTTTACATTTGAATTTTTCACCATTAACGAGCTTTATCTTTACCAACTCATCTATCGAATTTTTAAAATGATCTATTGTTATAAGTTTTCTATCAATCCCTGGAGAACTTACTTCTAGTGTATATTCTCCGTTTACAGGAGGATCTATATCTAAAATTGGAGAGATTATTTTTGTGATTTCACTACATTTATTTAGTGATACTCCATCTTTTGAAGTGATAAAGATTCGATATATTCTTCTGTCGCCCTCTGTGACAATTTCTGTATCATAAAGGCTCATGCCACTATCTTCGATAAGTCGTTTAAGTGTTTGATTATCCATCGTTTTTATGTAGCTCTTTCTCTATTTTTTTAAATACTGCATCAATGGAGTTCTGTTTTTCCAGTGAGTGGTCAAATTTAAATTTAAATTTTGGACAGCGATACCAACCTTCAGCCTGTTTGCAATAGTTTTCGATGTAGCTGCTTGCTTGAGATAAATGTTTAACGATATATTTTTCATCAACTAAGTCTGTAAAAGATGGGTCTAAATAGACTTCTGCATCGTACTTACCACGAGAACATTTTACATCTAAGACGGGTATCGTATTTATTTGTGGGTCTGATAAAGAGGAGATAGCCTCAGGAACTAACTCTCTTAAAACAGATTCTACTCTTAGAATTTTAACACTTTTATCCATTAGTCTAAAGTTGCCCGCTCTTCTACTTCTTTAAAGCTCTCTAAATAATCGCCCGGTTTAATATTGCTATATCCAACAACACCGATACCACACTCATAACCTTTAGAAACCTCTTTTACGTCATCTTTAAAGCGTTTGAGTGATGAAATCTCACCTTCAAATATTACAACACCTTCACGAATAACTCTTACTTTTGCACCTCTGTTGATAACACCATCAGTGACAACACAACCTGCAATTTGACCTAGTTTTGGAACAGAGAACACATCTCTAACTTCTGCTTGACCAAGGTTCTCTTCTTTGATAATTGGAGATAACATTCCACCAAGAAGATTTTTAACTTCGTCTATCAAATCATAGATGATATTGTAAGTGCTGATAGTTACACCCACTCTTTTTGCTTTCTCTTTGACTGATCCTGTTGGACGAACATTGAATCCAAGGATAACACAATTTTCACTAGCCTCAGCAAGTGTGATGTCACTCTCAGTTATTCCACCTACGCCTGAGCTGATGATATTGACTTTAACTTCTTCATTTCTCAGTTTTTCAAGACTGCCTTTAATCGCTCCTAAACTTCCTGCAACATCAGTTTTAAGGATGATAGGTAAACTTTTGATATTGCCCTCAGCGATTTGTGCTCCAAGGTCTTCAATGGTTACTTTCGTCGATTTTGAAAGCTCTTTTTGTCTAATATAATCGGCTCTTTTATTTGCAAATTCTCTAGCGATTTTATCACTCTCCACAGCGACAAGTGAATCTCCAGCTGCAGGAACTTCACTTAGTCCCACCACAACACCAGGTTCTCCTGGAAGAATTTGAGTTAATTTTTCGCCATCTTCATTGAGTAGTAATTTTACTTTTCCATAAGCTACACCACACACAACTGTATCTCCGATATTTAGAGTTCCGTTTTGCATAATAATTGTAGCAACTGCTCCTCTACCTCTTTCGACTGAACTCTCAATTACAACAGCTTTTGCTTTTGTCTCTTTGTTTGCTTTGAGTTCAAGAAGTTCAGCTTGAAGCAGAAGAATCTCTAAAAGGTCTTCTATACCTTCTCCAGTATGTGCAGATACATTTATAAACTCATTTTCTCCGCCCCAATCAGTCGGGGTAACACCAAGTTCCGCAAGTCCTGCTTTTGCAAAATCTGGATTTGCACCCTCTTTATCTATTTTATTGATAGCGACAACAAATGGTACATTTGCAGCTTTTGCATGTTCTACTGCCTCTTTTGTTTGAGGTTTGACACCATCATCAGCAGCTACTACAATAACAACAATATCGGTTGCTTTTGCACCACGGCTACGCATCTCTGTAAACGCAGCATGTCCTGGAGTATCGAT
>DQTU01000131.1 GCA_015662615.1 Campylobacterales bacterium
TAGAGACTTAAAAGGTAAAAAATATTTTACCAAATAGAATTGTGAGACTTTTAGACCTTACGTATGGTACAAATAGTATCATTCCATGCTTGCATCCCGACAAGGGGTGCTGGGTTTATAGGTATAAGACTATTGGGGTTTGTCCCATTTCCACTCCCCCCTTTGGCTGTATCCCACCAGATATTACCACGCAAATCTAAGTCTTCATAGCTTGCAAATGCATCTATAGACCTTTTTTTACCATTTTTCGCTTTGGCGATATTTCCTCCAAATTCCATACCTAAAGAGTTACTCATCGCCAACACTTGCGGATGAATACCTTGTGTAACAAATACTTTTATTTGCATAGAAGCAACTACTTCTTTTGACTCAGATGCCCTAAAACCAGTTCGAGGTCTATAAGAAATTATCTCAACAGTGTCACCGGTTTGAATATGTAGTTTTTTTGCTGTTTGAGTGTTTATCCACATGGGATTATTGTGCATGATTTCACTTAGGTATTTTTGAGGGGTTGTTCTTGCTTGAGTATGTACATTCCACTTAAAGGTAGTCAACACAAATTCTTCTTTTTCTATCTCTAAAAGAGATTTTGGCATTTCAAAATGAGGAAAACCATCATCTTTTATATCTAGTGCTTGAGCGGTATTTTGAATGGTACTTGAGTAGACTTCAAATTTTCTCGAAGGTGTTTTAAACCCTCTTTTTGCGACACCATCTTGCATCACACCTATAGCTTTCTTATTTTTATCGTAGACTATCCCCTCTTCTACAAATGAATCTTTTAACTTCTTTTGACTGAGAGTCTTGTTGTATGGTGTATAATTTTTTTCTTTATCTTCTACCCAAACGCCATACTTTTTCATATATTCAAAACCACTTAATCCTTCTCTTTTAGGTAAAGTACTAAGTCTAAGTTTTATAAACTCTTCATAAGAATCAAATGCAAAATATTTTCCAACAGGCTCTCCCAGTCTTTTAGCAATTTTTATAAGTGTATCGGCAAAATTTTCACAATCATATGGAGCTTTGGTTGCAGGTTGCCTTAGTGCAAAATAAGGTACAAGCTCATAAGCATTTCTCCCCTCTAGTGTGTATCTTTCAAAATACGTTGCATCTGGTAATATTAAGTCGGCATAGTGTGCCATTTCGGAATACACTACATCAGAACAAGCATGAAATCCAATACACTCTTCATCTTTGAGTACCTCTGCTGTAAGTGTAGGACCTTCTGGCCATGTCTGTGGTGCAGATATGGTGTAAGAGAGATACACATCAAGTTTTTGATCGGTGTTTTTGAGTTTATCAAAAGCCAAATGACTCACTCTCATGTTTTGCCACTTATTTGCAAGAGGATAAAGTCTAGGATCTTCCAAATCAGTTGTAAATTTAGGTTTTGGAGGTACAGGGCTTGGCATAGGGAATGACTTGTGTCCTTTGTTTTTTGAACCACCATACGCATATCCCCCTTTTTGACCTATGCTTCCTACAAGAGCATTAAGCATTACTACTCCTCTGTCATTGTTAAGACCATTTTGATGGGCTTGAGAACCTCTGTTGGTAAATGCAGCACAAGTTGGAGCAGCAGAGGCAAATTCTATGGCAATTCTTTTTATATCTTTTTCATCAAGACCACTCATTTTTGCAGCATAAAGAGGTGTATAAGGTTTTAAAAATGTTTTCAACTCTTCTAAGGATGTGTTGCACCAAGTAGCTATAAAGCTATCATCATAAAGGTTCTTTTCAACAATGACATGTGCCATAGCCAAAGCAACAGCTCCTTCGGATGAAGGAAAAGGTGCAAACCATTCATCACTTCTCCCTGCTGTGTTGGAGAGTCGTACATCAAAAGTGACCAGTTTTGCTCCGTTATTTTTCGCTTCCACAAACCTTTTAAGTAGGGGTAATCCCCCTTGATGTGTCTCAAAAAAGTTAGATCCAAAATTCAAAAAATATTTACAATATCTTGCATCGATAGTTTCCCAGCTTGTATCACCAATGGTTGTATAGTTCGCTGCTCTTTTATTTGAAGAGCATAGTCCTCTATGGTTGAGGATAACGGGTGACCCAATAGCATTCATAAATCTTGTGGTAATGTCTCCCATTTTATTTCTACCAAAATGTAAAGCTACTTTTTCAGGCTGCCCCGCATCTAGATTTTTTTTGATACGTTTGGCAATCATACTATAGGCTTCTTCCATGCTGATGCGTTCCCATAAACCCTCACCTCTTTTACCCACACGTTTCAAAGGATAGACTATCCTTTCTGGGTACTCAATAGTTGAGACTCCTCCATGAGCCTTTGCGCAGAGTTTTCCCTCTGTATTGGGGTCAAGTTTATTTCCTTCTACCCCTAAAACTCTGTTGTCTTTTACCAAAACATTGATACCACATACTGTAGAACAGTTTAGACATACACTGGGAACCTTCTCTATATTTTGGATGCTGTCTGCAAGCGTTTTTTGTGTTTGCAGTAGTTGTGTTTTTTGAGGTCTTGCTTCAGCATTTATAGACAAAGATATAATACCACCAAGCTGTAATGTTGCCATAGAAACTGCAGAGTTTTTCAGA
>DQTU01000052.1 GCA_015662615.1 Campylobacterales bacterium
AGAACAAATTCCTGCAAAAACTCCAGCAAGTAAATCATCTCCCATGACACCTAACCCACCTTTGACTTCACGATCAATTCGTCCAATTACTGAAGGTTTCCAAATATCAAAAAGTCTAAAAAATAGTACACTTAACACGATTTGTATCATAGTTGCACCACTCATGGCCATCGCAAGCCAGATACCAGCAACTTCATCAATGACTATTTCACTAGAGTCATGAATACCTGATTCGCTCTCTTCTTTATCTATCTCTTTAATAGCAACTATTGTGATAAGCACCATAGCAAGAAATAGTGTCTCAAGACCAAAATAGTGAAGGATACCGACCCCTAAAATTGCTCCTGCAATAGTTCCCCAAGTCCCTGGAGCCTTGGGTAATAATCCTGCATAAAAAAATGTTAAAAAAAGCTTACGCACAAAAATCCTTTATTAGAGTTCTTTTAAAACTGTACTTTAGAGGACAAATCCTACCGCTGGTCTGAGCCTCACGGTACAGTTTTAAAAGAACTCTATTTATGTTAGTGACACAGTTTGATGAAGGTTCATAAGCTGCATATAAAACTGCTCTTCATTCATCTCTTCGATAAGTCCCGTTCCTGGAAAAAAGTTTGAAAATTTACCGCAAAGCCCTTCAAATCTATTGGGGAAAAGTTGACTTAGTACAATGGCAGATATCTCTTTTCGTACCAATACCGCCGGTGGCAGTACACCTACTTTGAAAAGCTCATGAATAAGTTCTGTATTGTAAGAGATATGATGGTGTCTTCCATGAGGGCAAGACCTTGTACTTACTAGTGTTTTACACTCATTGCAGTAGACAAACTCATTGACAATATCCATATCTATGCCTATATCTAACGCTTTAAAATAGTCGCCAATTGATTTTGTGCCACTGCTATCATAGTACATGCCAATACCTTCATGATTTTGACCTATGGCTATCGTATCGCAGCCATAATTTTTTGCTGCAATTGAATCAAGAACAATACTATCAAGCCCCGCAAAAAGATAAGTGTTTTCAAATGGAACAATCATGACACGGTTTTTGGGTAAAAAGTTATCTATAAAGTATTTCAGTGTTTTGTATCTTAATTCATAAGTGAAGAGATCTTGTTTATAGGGTTTGAGTAAAAATAGTACTAAAAGATCACTTTTTTCTAATGCGATTCTAATCATACGTTCATGTGCTCTATGAAATGGTTTGGCTGAAATCATAATCGCTGTTATATTTTTAGCACCTAGTAGTTTTTTTTGATCTTGTATCTCTTTTTTATGAAGTTTTACTTCATCGCTATTTATTTTTACTTCTCCCGATATGGCATAATTTCCTAATCGTTTTAAAGTGTCAGCTACGCCTTTTATCGCACTATCGGTTGTTGCAAAGATTTTTTCTACACGCTTTAGTCTGTCTATCTTGAAAGACTCTTCAACAATGAGTTCTCCACATTTTTCGTCATTAACAATAATCTCTAAAATATCATTTTTTTGAGCAGATTTAAGTACCTCTTCATTTCGTTTTCCACTAGGCGCTAAAATAAATGAGAAGGGGAAATGTTGACCTTTATAGAGTGAAGTTTTATCAACCTCTTTGGCGACTATAGAATTCATAAGTTTATCAACAGGAGAGAGAATTCCCTCCTTGCACATTCTTAGCGTCGCTAATGCTTCGCTGTCTAAATAAAGTTCTCTATTTCTTTTTTGAGATCCCATATTTTTTTCGTTTTTCCCATAAGCTTTTTCTTGAAATACCTAGCTTTTTACTAAGCTCAGTGTCAGGAAACTTTGTTTGATACTTAGTGATAATGTATTTTACATAGTTTTCGATTGATAAGATATCACCTTTTTCAAAAACACCATCATCACTCTTTATCTCTAAAACTTCCAAATCTACAAACTCTTCATGTACATCTGTAGTTGAGAGTATAACACGACGATTTTGAATAAGTGATAAAATCTTTGATTTTTCACTCTTTTTTATGTTTTGATAGTCAATTAGATAGACTAACTCTTTTTCATGAATCTTTTTAAGCTGTAAAAGTGCATCAGAATCATCAAGCGAAATAAATGAAAAAGATTCATTATACTCTTTGGCAAAATTAAAAACTAGTGCATCTGCTACTTTCTGATAAGTAGATTTTATAGCAAGTGGA
This sequence comes from Campylobacterales bacterium, assembly GCA_015662615.1. Lineage (GTDB taxonomy): Bacteria > Campylobacterota > Campylobacteria > Campylobacterales > QNZT01 > SZUA-1433. Next base: position 2,154 of record DQTU01000052.1, read on the forward strand.
AGTGTGCTTTTGTTGGTTATTTTATGTTGGGTATTTTGTTTTAGCACATGGTCAATATAACTTTTATAAGTAGCATTCTCTTTTTTAAAGACAATATAATCTTGAAGATGATCTAACTTTCGTACCAATTCTTCGATCATAAAAGGTTTTACTATATAGTCGTTTGCACCAGCTTTTAAAGGACCAGAAACGGTGTCATTACTCACATATGAGACCATAAGTATTACGATTGAGTTTGTATAATGCTCGATGACTGGATAAAAATTTTGTCCAGATATATTGGTTGAGAGCAGTATTGCATCAAACTCTTCCTCTTTGATTGCATCTTTGATAGATGAGGCACTTTCACATACATGACCCAGCTCTGTAAGTTTTGCCGAAATGCTTTGCGCTAAATAAAGCTCATTTTCTACTATTAGTATCTTCATATTCTCTTCCAATTAAAATAATGTAATGAAGCTGCAGCTTCTACCGCTACACCCTCTTTTCTTCCTATAAAACCCAACTTTTCAGTGGTAGTCGCTTTTATGTTAACTTTGACTGGTTCAATTTTTAAAATTGAAGCGATAACCCTTCTCATCTCATCTTTATAGGAGGAGAGTCTTGGAGTTTCAGCCATAATAGTCAAATCAACATTGTTAATTTCAAACCCTACCTCATTTATAAAAGTGACAACCTCTTTAAGCATCACTTTTGAGTCAAGGTCTTTATAGGTGTCGTCGTTATCAGGAAATAACTCCCCAATATCGCCTGCACCAATAGCTCCTAAAAGAGCATCGATAAGTGCATGAAGTGCTACATCACCATCTGAATGCGCTAGAAATCCAAAAGGACTCTCTATCTCTACACCACCTAGATACATTTTTTTGTTTTCACAAAACTGATGCACATCGAAGCCGGTGCCTACAAATGTTGTGTTTTTTACTTCACTCAAACACGCTAACTCATTTAAATCGTCATATCTTGTAATTTTTTTAGCTTTTATTGAACCTTTTTCATAAAAAACCGTTCCACCTATGGATTTTACGGCACTTGAATCGTCTGTAAAAATCTCTTTTTGCTCTAAAGCCTCTTTTAAAACCGCCGTATTTGATAGTTGTGGAGTCTGAATAAGCCTCACTTCATCTCTATCAATTGTTTCATCTTTATAGACAACGGTATCACTTACACTTAAATACGGAACAATTATGTCTGCTTTATCTCGTGAATCTATAATTCTTTGTATCATTTCATTGGGTATACATGCTCTTGCTACATCTGTTACTATGACATGTGAAGTTTTAACAAGAGAGAGTGCATTTTTCAAAGATTCTTGCCTTGTGTTGCCCCCTATTACAAATGTATAATAAGCATTTTTTTTCATATAACTTATCTCTTTTGTGCCAGCTGTGATAATGATATTTTCAAATTCATACAAATCAGTAAATTTTTTAGCTACAAATTTCCAAAGTGGGGCATCGTCAATTCTAATCCACTGTTTTTTGACTTGACATCCAAAGCGTGTAGATTTTCCTGCTGATAAGATAATAAGTGATAAATCGGGCAAATTTTGTCCTTTTTATAAAAAGTGTTACGAAAGTATACACTCTCAAAGCTTTTTTTTAGTTAATTTCTGTAAAATTTCACTTTATTTGTGTACAATAACACGCTAGATATAAGGGAACAAATAAATAAATATAAGATAGGGGAACAAATGAACAAAGAATTAGTCGAAGAGAAACTAAAAGAAGTTATGTATCCAGGGTTTACGAAAAGTATCGTTGACTTTGGATTCGTAAAAGCAGTTGAGGCAAATGCAGATGGTGTTTATGTTGAGATAGATATCAGCTCATCAGCTCCAGAAGTTGAGCAAGAGTTAAAAGATGAGATTACTAAAAAAATACAACTTTTAGGGGCAACAAGAATTGATGTTGTCATTAAAAAGCCTAAAATGCCAAAACAGTCAAGTTCACAAGGTAAAAACATAGCACCACATGTTAAAAACTTTGTTATGGTAAGTTCGGGTAAAGGTGGTGTTGGAAAATCAACAACTACTGTAAACTTAGCAGTTGCACTTGCAATGCAGGGTAAAAAAGTAGGACTATTAGATGCAGATATCTATGGACCAAATATCCCTCGTATGATGGGTTTAGAGAAACAGCAACCAGAGATTTTAGGGAATAAAGTAAAACCAATGTTAAGTCATGGCGTAGAAGTTATGTCTATGGGTTCACTCATGGAAGAGGGTCAATCTCTTATCTGGAGAGGTGCGATGATCATGAAAGCGATTCAGCAACTGCTTCAAGATATCATGTGGGGCGATTTAGATGTTATGATTATCGATATGCCGCCTGGAACTGGTGATGCACAATTGACATTAGCGCAAAGTGTACCTGTTACAATGGGTATTTGTGTTACAACGCCTCAGAAAGTTGCACTTGATGATACGGAGAGAAGTTTAGATATGTTTAAAAAACTTCATATCCCAATAGCTGGAATTGTTGAGAATATGAGTGGATTTATCTGTCCAGATAGTGGAAAAGAGTATGATATCTTTGGAAAAGGTACAACTCAGTCTCTAGCAGATAAATTTGAGACCATTGTACTTGGTGAAGTTCCAATTGAACCAGCAATTCGTGAGGGTGGAGATAATGGTAAACCGATAGTGTTTCATGATCCAAGTAGCGAAACAGCAAAAAGATATCAAGACGCAGCCCAAATGCTGTGGGCAAATATCGAACAGATCAATGAAGAGGGTGGTGTGGATAATGAAGCAATCCAACCTACAACGGCTCCAGGAGTTAGTGCATGTTCAACTGCAGCGGCACCAGCAGCAGATAAAGGTCACGATCATGGTGGCGGTAAAGGATGTGGCTGTAGCTAATAGCCTATCTTTATTAGTGAGGTGTTTGTGTAACACCTCACTTAGCTCCCCTTCTCTAAAAAAAACTACTTCTTGATGAAATTACTATCAATCACAAAATAACTCAATATTTTAATAAATAAGACAAATTTAGTCCTATTTAAGCATTGACTTGTTAAGATATAGTTGTATAGCAATTTATAATATATAAGGATATCATATGTTTACAGTAAATGTAGAAAAAGAGTGCGGTTGTTTTAAAAAAAGTGATTTTAGTAATAATATGTCGTTTGAGAATAAAGATGATGCTTTGCTTCAAGCGCTTAACATGGTAAAAGAGATGAACCAAGACTTTTGCCAAAAGCATGAGTTTACACTACAAGAAGTGGGTAATACTTTTAGTATTAGCATGGAAGAGCGTGGTAAATCAGGATGTTGCGGTGGTGGGCACTGTGGGTGATAAACAGTCTACGCTAAATGTGTTGGGCGAACCTATGGAGCCTTGTTCACTAAAACCGTTGACTGGATTTTACCGTGACGGCTACTGCAACACAGGAGAGAACAATCCCGGCATCCATGCCGTTTGTATCTATGCTACGGCAGAGTTTTTAACATACTCCAAAGCAGTTGGAAACGACCTCTCAACACCGAAGCCTGAGTATAATTTTGCAGGGGTGAAGGCTGGCGAGAGTTGGTGTCTCTCTGGACCTAGATTTGTTGAGGCATTAATGAACGATAAAGCACCAAAGATATTTATCCACGCTACACATGAAAGAATGTTAGAGCTTGTTGATCTAGAAGTCCTTAAGCAGTATGCAATTGACCTTTAATGACTAGAATAATATTTAACATGTTAAAATAAAAAAATACATTTTTAAATAAGATAATTTTTATCCTATTTAATGTATAGTTCCATTGTCAAAACTCTCGGGGTGCTGTAAAAGGCTGAGATTGCGAAAGCTAGTCCCGTTGAACTTGAACTGGGTAATACCAGCGTAGGGAAGAGAAAGTACAAATTTCATATAGACTCCTTTAATTGATTTTTTACCTCTTTTTCCTTACATAAATTTAAAATATTTTGGGGAAAATAAAATGAAATCTAAAACTTTAACCGTATCAATCATAACAACACTTGCTATCACAAGCGCGCTATTTGCAAAAGATGTCAATCTTGACACTATTGTGGTCAGCTCTGACTTTAGAGAGCAAACACTTTCACAAACCTCAGCTAATGTCTCTGTTATCACAGAAGAAGATATTTACAATCGTGCTTCTGAGTCTTTTGAAAACATCATCGGACAGACACCAAATGTAAACTTTACAAGCGGAGCTTCACGAGCACATTATATTCAGATAAGAGGTATTGGCGAGAGAAGTCAATTTAAAGCTCCTGTCAATCCCTCTGTTGGTCTTATAATAGATGGCATGGACTTTTCTCAAAGTGCTTTAGGCGTAACACTTTTTGATGTTTCACAAGTAGAAGTTTTAAAAGGTCCACAGGGGACAACATTTGGAGCAAATGGACTTGCAGGAGTGGTAAGCTTGCAAAGTAATCAACCGACAAAAGAGACTGAAGCTCATATCGAAGCAACTATTGGAAACTACAACAAACAAGCTTTTGGAGCAGCCGTTGGTGGAACATTACTCAAAGATAAACTTCTTGGAAGATTTTCAATTTATAAAAACTCTAACGATGGTTTTATGGACAATAGCTTTTTAAATAGAGAGGATACAAGTGATATAGATGAACTTACAACCAAAGGTCAACTGAAATGGCTAGTAAATGATAAACATACTATTGATTTAAACCTTATACATGTGGATGTAGATAATGGTTATGATGATTTTACACTTGATAACACAAGAGATTCACATGCTGATGAACCAGGAAAAGACAGACAAAAAACAGATGCACTCTCTTTAAAATCAACTTATCAGATAAATTCTAAGATGCATTTAGAGAGTACCATTAGTGCAAGTAAGTCAGACTTAGAGTATGGATATGATGAGGATTGGTCTTATGTTGGAGAGTTTACAGAGTCACTGTATCCTTATAGCTCATTTGACCAATATCTTCGAGATAGAAAACAGATTGATTTTGATATACGACTTATTTCTGATAAAGAGGGTCGAATATTTTCAAACTCTACGGATTGGACTGTTGGTGCATATCTTAAAAACTTTAGTGAAGATCTGACTAGAAATTATACTTATCTAGACTCTCCTTACACAAGTGAATATGAAACACAAAATCTTGCAGTTTATGGTCAGTTAGATAAACATTTAGATGATAAGTTTACCGTAGTAACAGGATTAAGAGTTGAAAAATGGGATGCAGAGTATAGCGATTCTGATAATTTTAGTATCGATACTGATGAAGTTTTAGTAGGTGGTAAGTTAGGCTTAGAGTATAGACAAAATGATAAAAGCCTTTTTTATACCACACTCTCAAGAGGTTATAAACCAGGTGGTGTAAATGCTGATAACTCTTTATCAATAGAAGCAATAGATTATGAGACGGAAACTTTATGGAATTTAGATGTGGGGTTAAACTCAGACCATCTTGATGACAAACTACAAAGTCGTATAAACTTCTTTTACGGACAAAGAAGAGACCAGCAGGTAAAAAGCTCAATTGCACAACCAAGAGATGATGGTAGTGTAAAGTTTACAGACTACTTGGCAAATGCTGCTAAAAGTCACTATTTTGGTTTAGAGTCTGAACTAGACTTCTATCCAATGGAAAACTTACACCTTTTCTCAAATATCGGACTTTTGCAAGCTGAGTTTGATGAGTATGTAGATCCAAATCCAGATGCCTATGATGCAGAGGGAAGAGAGCCTGCTCAATCTCCAAAATACCAATACAATCTAGGATTTGACTATATCTTTGCCGACGCTTGGATGTTTAAGGCAGATGTTGAGGGAAGAGGAAGTTACTTCTTTTCAAACAGGCATGACGCAAAATCAGACTCTTACAACCTTATGAACTCTAGCCTCTCATACAGCACAGGTCAATGGTCAGCATCACTTTGGGGAAGAAACTTAAGTGATGAAGATTATCAAGTGAGAGGATTTGGAAGTTTTGGAAACAATCCAAGCAAACTTTATGCAACAGAAACATACACACAATTAGGCTCACCAAGAACATTTGGCTTAACTATATCTTACGATTATTAAGGAAAAAAGATGACTATTCAAACAGATATTTTAGGAAATACAGACGATATTATTACAAGAGAGCCGTTACCAGCTTCCACAAAAGTTTATGTTTGTGGGACTATTTATCCTGATATAAAAGTGCCGATGCGTGAAATTCTTTTGGAAAATGATGACAAATTGAGAGTTTATGACACTTCAGGAGTTTACACAGACCCAACAGTTGATATAGATGTAGCCTTTGGAATTAGCCAAATTAGAAAAGAGTGGATTGCAAAAAGAGAAGTAGAAGAGTATGATGGAAGAATTGTAGCTCCAAAAGATAATGGTTACAACTCCGAGGAGCAGTTAGAACATGCTACGGCTGGATCTGATGGTTTGGTGAGAATACCTTTGAGAGCAAAAAAAGGGGAAAATGTTTCACAACTTTACTACGCAAGAAAAGGGATTATCACACCAGAGATGGAGTTTGTCGCAATTCGTGAAAATCAAGATAGAGCGATGAGTGAAAGATACCTTAGTGATGAAGAGCGAGAAAAAAGGCTGAAAGGTCATAATTTTGGTGCAAATTTGCCAGAAGAGATTACTCCTGAATTTGTGAGAAAAGAAGTTGCTGAGGGTCGTGCTGTAATTCCCTGCAACATAAACCATCCAGAAGTTGAACCGATGATAATTGGACGAAACTTTTTAGTAAAGGTAAATGCAAACATTGGAAATTCTGCGACAAGCTCGTCTATCGCCCAAGAAGTTGAAAAGATGGTATGGTCAACTCGCTGGGGTGGCGATACGGTTATGGATTTATCTACTGGTAAAAATATCCATACAACTAGAGATTGGATTTTGAGAAACTCTCCTGTTCCTATCGGGACGGTTCCTATTTATCAAGCGTTAGAGAAAGTAAATGGTGTTGCTGAGGATTTAACATGGGAAGTGTTTAGAGATACGCTTATTGAGCAGGCTGAACAAGGTGTGGATTATTTTACTATTCACGCTGGTTTACTTCTTCACCATGTTCCAATGACTGCAAAAAGAGTTACAGGAATTGTGAGTCGAGGTGGTGCTATCATGGCAAAATGGATGATAGCGCATCACAAAGAGAACTTTTTAAACACACACTTTGAAGATATTTGTGAAATTATGAAGACTTATGATGTCACTTTCTCACTTGGAGATGGCTTAAGACCCGGTTCCATAGCAGATGCAAATGATGAAGCACAATTTGCAGAGTTAAAAGAGCTTGGAAACTTAACAAAAATTGCTTGGAAACACGATATCCAAACCCTTATCGAAGGGCCGGGGCATGTTCCGATGCATATGATAAAAGAGAATATGGAGAAGCAATTAGAGTGGTGTGATGAAGCGCCTTTTTATACGCTTGGACCACTGATAACTGATATCGCACCGGGTTATGACCATATCACTTCAGGAATTGGTGCGGCGATGATTGGTTGGTATGGTTGTGCCATGTTGTGTTATGTGACACCAAAAGAGCATCTAGGGCTTCCAAATCGTGATGATGTAAAAGAGGGGTTGATAACTTATAAGATTGCAGCACATGCGGCGGATGTTGCAAAAGGTCATCCTGGAGCAAGGGCTAGAGATGATGCGATGAGTTTGGCGAGATTTGAATTTCGTTGGATTGACCAATTTAATATCGGATTAGATCCAGAACGAGCTAGAGAATATCATGATGATGAACTTCCAATGGAGTCAGCAAAAGTGGCTCATTTTTGCTCTATGTGTGGACCTAAGTTTTGTTCGATGAAAATCTCTCAAGAGGTTCGAGATTATGCTGATACTTTAGACTTGAGTGTTGATGCTGCAAAACAACAAGGCATGGATGAGATGTCTGAAGTTTTTAAAAAGCATGGCAGCGAAGTTTATGTTAAGGTTGCAAAGTAGTCCATCATGATAGTTTTAACCATCGCAGGAAGTGACTCTTCAGCGGGAGCTGGAATCCAAGCAGACTTAAAGACCATAGCAGCAAATGGCTGTTATGGTGCGTCTGTGATTACCAGTATCACTTCACAAAATACTGAAGGCGTAAGCGATATATACGACTTGCCAATTTCAGTCGTAGAGAGCCAGTTTGAAGCAGTTGTGCGTGATTTGGATGTAAAATTTGTAAAGATTGGAATGCTAAGCTCTTGTGAAATTGTACAGAGCGTTGATACACTTTTAAAGAAATCAAAAATTCCTTATATTTTAGACCCCGTTATGAGTGCAAAAGATAGTACTAAACTTTTAAAAAATGAGGCAGTAGAGATGATGAAAAACTCCCTGCTAAAAGAGGCTTTTTTAATTACACCAAATATCCCCGAAGCAGAAGTTTTAACAGGCATGACTATCGAAACCATTGAAGATATGAAAGAAGCATGTTTAAAGTTAGATGCACAAAATGTACTCTTAAAAGGTGGGCATCTGCTAGGTGATAATTTGGTAGATATTTTATACCATGAGGGAAAGTTTTTTGAATACAAACACCATAAGATTCAAAGTCAAAATACACACGGAACAGGGTGTACATTGGCCTCTGCTATAACATCGCAACTAGCGCTTGGATCAACACTCTCATATGCTTGTGAAAATGCAATTGAGTAT
>DQTU01000111.1 GCA_015662615.1 Campylobacterales bacterium
ATTAAAATATCAGGTCTCTTTTCTTCAAAAGAGGATCTTGATACCTTAAAAAATGAGTATTTGAAAATTTTTGACACTGTTGAAGAGGGTGCTATCGTTATAAATAAAGAGGCGCAAAACAGTAAGATTACAGAACTCCTACCAAAATTGAGTGGAGATTTTGCAAAATTTAAAAGTGGGTATTTAGAATATACACATGGAAAATTTACAGTTGATGGTATTGTTGATGATGAACATATAAAACAGAGTATTGGCGATAAAATACTTAATGTAGGCAATGTTGAAGTAGATAATAAAGTTTTACTTGAAACAATTGAACCAAAAGCAGCACAAGTGACTCAAATACTTTCAAAAGTGGAGATACAATCAAAACTAGATAATTTACTCAAAATCAGAAATATAGAGTTTGTTTTTACTAGTGATAAGTTAACAAAGTCTGGCAAAATAACTATTGATGAAGTTTATGAGATACTTGCAAAATATGAAAATATGAAAATTGAAATTGCTGGTCATACAGATTCTATTGGAACACAAAAAAACAATAAATATTTAAGTCAAAATAGAGCAGATTCGGTCAAACATTATCTCGTTTTAAAAGGTATCAAAAGCGATAGATTAAATGCCGTAGGCTATGGTGAAAGTAAACCATTGGTAAAAAATAACTCTTCAAAAAACAGACAAATCAACAGAAGAGTTGAATTTAAAATATTAGGAGAATAAGAGATGGATAATTTAATACAACTTGCAATGCAAATCACTTTCTGCCTGCTTATAGCAGCAATACTAGGTGCCATTATCGGTTATTTTCTTGGAAAAATTAGTAGATGTGAACAAAATGATAATGATTTAGATATCAGCACTGAACCAAAAGAACTCCATGATTATAATAACAGTGATAATGAAACAGAAGATAATTTAAAAGAGACTATAGCAGCTGCAGGAATCGCAACTTCTGGTGCAATTGGAGCAGGAATATATGAAAATATAAAAGATACTACTTCAAATATGGAAGATATACTAGAAGAAAGTGAAAAAAATTCTTTAGATTTTGAAAACCATACCTCTGTTGGTCAAGAAGTTGGAATAAGACCAGAATCTGTTGAAACTCCTTTTAATGGGGAGATAGATGACCTTAAAGAAGTTAGTGGAATTGGTCTAAAAATAGAAGAGGTATTAAACTCTTTGGGTATCTATTATTTTGATCAAATTTCTGAATGGACACCTGAAAACATAGAGTGGATTGAGAACTATCTCTCAGTAAAAAGAAGAGTAAAAAAAGAGGATTGGATCGGTCAAGCTAAACTGCTTTCCGCTGGTAGTCAAACTAAATTTAGTAAAAAATAAGTTATAGAATAAAGAGTAAAAGCCTTTATTCTACACTAACGACTTATACTTCCATGCCAAAGACTCATTAGGCAGACAAACCGCCCAATTGTATCTTAAAATCCTACTTCATTTAACCCATCTTTGATATAATCCTTAAAAAACCAAAGGAGCAGATTTGATATGTATATTTGACTGTGAGACAGTTCCAGATTCAAACCTTGTAAGAAGTCAATTTAATCTTGATGGAACAGAGAAAGAAGTTGCCCAAAATGCGTTTGAACTCCAAGAAGCAAAAACTGGTTCCTCTTTTTTACCTATCGCTTTTCATCAAGTTGTTGCTATTTCTGCGGTCATGGCTGATGACTATGGAGTATTTCAAAAAGTAAGTACCATTCAAGGAAAAGATGAAGCGGAGATGATTGAAAACTTCTTAAATTTTATCGACAAACATAATCCTAAACTTGTTAGTTTCAACGGAAGAAACTTTGATATACCGATGCTTATGGTTCGTGCTATGAAGTACAACCTCTCATGTCCTGCCTATTTTGATAAAGATAATAAGATGTTAAATAAAAGCAAATGGGATAATTACCGCTACCGTTTTACAGATAAGTTTCATGTCGATCTGATGGATCATATCAGTGAATTTGGAGCAGTCAGAGGATTAAAACTTGATACCTTATGTACAATGATGGGAATTCCTGGTAAATTTGATGTGAGTGGAGATCAAGTCTTTTCACTCTACCATGATGGAGAAATTGAAAAGATCAAAGAGTATTGTGAAAGTGATGTTTTAAATACTTATTGGCTCTATCTAAAATATGAACTTTTAAAAGGGAATCTTTTATATGAGGATTATTTACAAAACTTAGATACTATGAGCGAAAAAATACCTACGGATAAATCTTATAGTCAAATTTTCATCAATGGGGTAAAAAAAGAGTTGAGCAATATATGATAGCAGTAGTTGATTACAACATGGGAAATCTAAGAAGTGTACAAAATGCTTTTTTGAAGATTGGCAAAGAAGTGACGATAGTTTCTGACCCAAATGAAATTCAAAAATATGATAAATTGATTTTACCAGGTGTGGGTGCTTTTGGAGATGCCATGGAGCATCTGAAACAAAATGGTATGGATGAGGCAATCAAAATATTTGCCAAAAGTGGGAAACCTCTTTTGGGAATTTGTTTAGGCATGCAACTTCTGCTTGAAAGCTCTGATGAGTTTGGAGCACATGGGGGATTAGGATTGATTCCTGGCATGGTTAGAAAGTTTGACACAAGTAAATTTAAAACAACACTAAAAGTTCCACACATGGGATGGAATGAACTATTTGTTAAAAAACAGTCACCCCTATTTAATGGATTAGAAGATGAGTTTTATCTCTATTTTGTGCATAGCTATCATGCAATATGTGATGAAAAATATACTATTGGCGAAACCGCATATGGATATCCATTTGCAAGTGCCATAAACAAAGAAAATATCTACGGTTTTCAACCTCACCCAGAAAAATCCCATGACAATGGATTAAAAATACTAAAAAATTTTACGGAGTTATAATGGACATATTGCCAGCAATTGATTTAAAAGATGGAAAAGCAGTTAGACTTACCAAAGGTTTAATGGATACAGCAAAAATTTATAGTGATGAACCATGGATGGTTGCAAAACACTTTGAAGAGCTTGGCAGCAGGTGGTTACACCTTGTTGATCTTAACGGTGCATTTGCCGGAGAGCCAAAAAATTTAGAACAAATTAAAAAAATTCGAGAAATGTGCGATATACAAATAGAGCTTGGTGGCGGCATCCGAGATGAGGATACAATAAAGAGGTATTTAGATCTTGGCGTAAATCGTATCATATTGGGTTCAGTAGCTTTAAAAAATGCCGATTTTGTAAAAGATGTTGCAGGAAAATATCCAATAGCAGTTGGCATTGATGCAATAGATGGCTATGTTGCTGTTGAGGGTTGGGCTGAGAAGTCTAGCATGAAAGCAACTGACTTAGCCAGAGAGTTTGCAGATGCAGGCGTTGAAGCAATCATCTGTACAGATGTGGGTAAAGATGGAACACTTAGTGGCGTGAACATCGATTTTACGCTTGAAATTGCCAGAGCTTGTAAGCTTGACACTATTGCCAGCGGGGGCGTGAGGGATATAAATGATATTATAGCTGCTAAAAATAGCGGCGAGATATCAGGTGTTATTGTAGGAAAAGCATTCTACGAAGGTACTCTCGATTTAGGGGAGGCTTTTAAAGTTACATTAGGATAAAATTAAAATAGTTTAAAGGAAGAAAATGAAATTTTTAGTAGTTGATGATAGCTCGACAATGAGAAGAATTATTAAAAATACGCTGGGAAGATTAGGTCATAAAGACATCTTAGAAGCAGAAGATGGTGCAGTAGCTTGGAAAGTCATGAGTGAAAACTCAAATATCGATGTCCTTGTAACGGACTGGAACATGCCCGAGATGAATGGTCTAGAGTTGGTACAAAAAGTACGAGCTGAAGATAAGTATGAAGATTTACCAATCATCATGGTTACTACAGAAGGTGGAAAGACTGAAGTTATTACAGCACTTAAAGCTGGGGTTAATAACTATATTGTCAAACCATTTACACCGCAGGTTTTAAAAGAGAAGCTTGAAGCGGTATTATAAAAACAGGAATATATGAACGAATTTTATTATGAACTAACGGTTACACCAAAAAACAGTTTAGAGGTTTTTAGCGACTTCCTTCTAGAAATCACACAAAATGCACTTGAAGAGAAAAAGGGTTCACTGATTGTAAGATCAGAAGAACCACTTGATGATATCTTATGGGCAACTGAACAATTCGCAGAAAAACTCAATATCCAGACAACAACCAATCTAGAAAAAAAGAAAAACGAAGATTGGATCAGTAAATACAAAAACTCTATCCAGCCTATTGAAGTCGGCTCTTTTTATATCCGACCAGAGTGGGAAGAGGCAAAAAAAAATCTCACAAATATCATCATAAATCCTGCACTTGCATTTGGTTCAGGTCACCATGAGACTACCTATAGTTGTCTACAAGCTATTGACAAGTATGCCACTCCAAATCTCAGACTTTTAGATGTTGGCTGTGGTAGTGGTATACTCTCAATTGCCGCAAACAAAAAAGGTGCAATTGTTGATATTTGTGATACAGATGAGATAGCAACACAAAACGCCATAGAGAACTTTACTCTAAACAATGCAACTATAAATGATTCATGGATAGGTTCAGCAAACAAAACTCGAAATGAGTATGATATTGTCATTGCAAATATCATAGCTGATGTAATAATCATGATAGAAAAAGAGTTAAAGCAGAGAGTGAAAAGTGGCGGAATTTTAATTCTATCAGGTATAATAGATAAGTATTTTAATAAAGTTGTTGAAAAATTCAGTGATTTTGATAAAACAGAAACCATAAAAAAAGACGAATGGTACACATTAGTACTACGTAAAGTATAAAAGAACAAAGGAACACAATGTCTCAAAATAACAGAGATGACAAAAACAATAATTTTTTTAATCAAAACCCCTTGGTTTTGTTTGCAATTTTTTCAATAGTAATTATCTTACTATTTAAAAGCATGATCGAACCAACAGATGGAATGAATAATAGTGAAGAAGCTTTTGGAGCAACACAAGCAACAAAGACTGAAAAAATCAACTATTATGAGTTAAAAGAGCTTATCAAAAAAGGGACAATTACTTATGTTGCCATTGGACAGACAACACTTAAAGGTGTTTCTGAAAGTGGCGGTATTAAAACTATCTATTATGTCAAAAAAGTAGGTGAAGACAATACCCTTATACCACTTTTAGATCAACAAAAAATCCCTTATGGTGGATATAATGAGACCAATTGGCTGACAGAAATTCTCTTTTCTTGGGTAATACCTATCTTTATATTTTTTGGTATATGGATGCTACTAACCAGCCGTATGCAAAAAAATATGGGTGGAGGAATCCTTGGCATGGGAAGCAGTAAGAGACTTGTCAATTCAGAAAAGCCAAATATAAAGTTTAGCGATGTTGCAGGAGTACAAGAGGCAAAGGAGGAAGTTAAAGAGATTGTTGACTTCTTAAAATACCCAGAAAGGTATATGAACCTAGGGGCGAAAATTCCTAAAGGTGTACTTTTAGTAGGCCCTCCAGGAACAGGTAAAACACTTCTTGCAAAAGCAGTTGCAGGCGAAGCAGATGTTCCATTTTTCTCAGTCTCTGGTTCTAGCTTTATCGAAATGTTTGTAGGAGTTGGTGCGAGTCGCGTTAGAGATCTTTTTGAAAATGCAAAAAAAGATGCACCTTCGATTATATTTATCGATGAGATTGATGCCATAGGCAAGAGTAGATCTGCAGGTGGTATGATGGGCGGAAATGATGAGAGAGAGCAAACACTAAATCAGTTACTAGCTGAAATGGATGGTTTTGACTCTGATAACTCACCTGTAATCATATTGGCTGCGACTAATAGACCAGAGGTTCTTGATGCTGCACTATTAAGACCAGGAAGATTTGACAGACAAGTTCTTGTTGATAAACCTGATTTTAAAGGGCGTATCCAAATCCTTAAAGTACATATCGAAAAAATTAAAATTGCTGATGATGTTGATCTTGATGAAATAGCAAGACTTACAGCAGGACTTGCAGGGGCAGACCTAGCAAATATCATCAATGAATCAGCACTTCTAGCGGGTCGCGCGAACAAAGATGAAGTAGAACAAAAAGACTTTTTTGAAGCTGTTGAGCGAGCCATTGCTGGACTTGAAAAGAAAAGTAGACGTATAAATCCAAAAGAGAAAAGAATTGTAGCCTACCATGAAAGTGGTCATGCACTAATCGCTGAAACTACAAAAGGTGCTAGAAAAGTATCAAAAGTTTCAATTGTACCTCGTGGTTTAGCAGCACTTGGATATACGCTTAATACACCAGAAGAGAACAAATACATGATGCAAAAGCATGAGCTTATCGCTGAAGTAGATGTACTTTTAGGGGGACGAGCAGCTGAGGAGGTTTTTATCAAAGAAATTTCTACAGGGGCTGGAAATGACCTAGAACGTGCAACTGATATAGTGAGATCAATGGTTGGTATCTATGGTATGACGGATGTTGCAGGATTGATGGTCTTAGAGAAACAGAGAAATACCTTTTTACAAGGTGGGACAACTAAAGAGTACAGCAGTAAGATGGCTGAAGATGTTGATCAGTTTATTAAAGAGTTTTTGGATGAGAGATATCAAGTGGTGCTTAAAACTTTAAGAACTTATAATGATGCGATTGAAAATATGGTTGAAGCTCTTTATGAAACTGAAAATATTGATGGAAAACAAGTTGTGGATATCATTGAAAAGTTTGAGAATAAAAACAACATGGAGAGTCGTCTTACAACCCATGAAGGCGCAAATGATGATATCAAAGAGGCACTAAAAAAAGAAGAAGATAAGACACAAAGCAAAGATGAGAAAAAGGACAATGAACCAACGAAAGAAAACGATAAAAAAGAAGAAGAGTAGTTTAACACTACTCTTTAAAAACGATAACGAACCCCTAATCTTGAGACTCTAGAGATTTTAGCATATACAGATAATCCATCTTTTTTCTTATCAAAAATGCTAAGATCTATATCCTCTCCGATATACGCATTAATCTTCTCTAAAAACTCTTTTTTACTACTACGGGATTTTTTTACATTCGGAACTGCATTAAGAGTTTTAATTTTCAAAGTTTTATAATCACCTGCAAATACAGATGGTGCGAAACTAAAAATTGAAAGAATTATACATTTATAAGTTATGGCTTTTATCATAAAGTCTGCTCCATTAAGATATATGCTATCTTAAAGATCGACACTAGTCAATAAATATTAACTTTTTATAATTATTTTTTCCTATTTTAGCCTTTTTCTAATTTTAGTTTTACTTCTTGAAACACTGCAGAGTCTCCCTCGTTACTTTTTAAGCTTGGTGTAAGATAGTTTAGCCCTTGTGCACCTGAACAGATTTTAACACAATCACTTCTTAAATCATCACTGACTTTGACTATAAATTGTACTGTTCCATATTTAGAAGTTACTTTTACCCTGTCACCATCTTCAAATCCATTTGCGCTAGAGATATAAAGATAATGATCACGCTCAAATTGACTATTGATTGAATTTCTGGGTTTACAAGTGATTAAAAAATATCCCTCTTCTTCATCACACTTTTCATCATCAATATCATCCATAAAGATAAACTTTTCATCCTCTGTAAAAAAACCATTACTATAAGGAATCTCCTCATAATTACAAGAGTGAAAATATCCATCAATCTCTTTGGCATTTGAAGTTAAAATCTCTTCACAATACTCTTTTTCACTCTTTAATGCTTCATACCCAAAACTATCCAATAAGAACTCAGTCAACGCATACTCGCTAATTCCTACATCACTATCCATAAGCTTGGGCATCTTTCCTGCAAATTCACTTCCATAAGAGAGTCTAACATCCTCTTTTTCTAAAAATGTTTTTGCAGGGAGTACTAAATTTGCAATTTTAGAACTCTCATTTTCATATAATCCAAAATAGACAACAAAATCACTCTTTTCAAGCCCCACTTTAACTCGGTTAGAATCTGGCATCTGCTCACATGGATTGCCACCTTGGATAAACACAGTATCATAATCTGAAAAATTCAGAGTTGGTTTTGAAACTGTTTTACCCTTATGCGCAAAAGGATTTGCAAATCTATAACCACTATCACTAAGGTAACTTACACCACAACCCTCTTTTCCAAATTGTCCCATCATAGCAGCTAAAGAGTCAATAGATCTTAAAACTCCATTACCATGAAGATATTTTTGTACACCAACTCCTACTAAAAATGTCACCTTTGCATCTTTCATAAGCGTAAGTGAGGACATGATGGTTTTAACTGTGACATCTACTTCGTCAATCAGATATTTGATACCGTAACCTCGAAAAAAATCTACAAAATCCTCATAATATTCAGTATGAGAATCAATAAAATCCAAATCTTCCATCTCTTCTAGGTGTGCAAATCTTGCCCAAAGGATTGCAAGAAAAAAGTCAGTTCGAGGTTTTAACTGAACATGAACATCTGCTTTTTTTGCCAATTTTGTTTTTATAGGATCAATGACAATCAGAGTTTTATCTTTTATGGCACGCATCATGTGCGCATTGGTAGTTGAGATATTTCTACCCCAAACTACGACCACATCACTTTTGGCAATTTGAGAAATCGGTAACGCTAGATTTGCACCCCGTCCTTCTACAATCCCTGCATCCCCTGCCCCGTCACAAAGGGAACCTCGTGTAAATATCGCACCAATTTTTTCAAAAAACAGATTGCTAACATCTTGCATTTTTCCCATATTTCCACTACCTTTAAAAAGAAGTGTGTTACGTTTTGGACTGTTTTTTAGTTTTCTTGAGAGTAACTCAAGCGCTTTATCCATAGAGATATTTTCACCATTATAACGAGGATTGCTAATCCTTTTTTGTTTCAAAAAGTTATTCAGGCTGGGACATAAAAACCCCTGTGTGAGAGGATGGTTTGGATCGCCTTTTAACTTACCATCTTCAAAAATAACTGAGCATGCATCATAACAATCTAAAGGGCAAGTCGTCTTATGCACTATTTGAACTCAATTTTGACTAATTTTGAAAACTGTTTAGGTTTGTCTATCAAAATTTCTACACGATATGAAGAGATGTTTATACTATCTGCAACACGCCAAATTTTTGATATCTTCGCATCACTCACATTTCCATCAAGATAAATTTTCTTCTCCTCAATACCTAGCAAATCATCAGAAGATACATAAATAACTAATCTTGCCCCTGAAACATCATATACATCCATCAATTTTGCTCCAGGATTTAAGTAATCTCCAACTCTCGGATAAATCTTATAGATATAATTTCCCTTAACTACCTTGATATTTTTCTTATTTATTTTATCTTCTAAAATTTTTATTTTAAGTGCTAAATCCTCTTTTTGGGTTTTTAGATTTACTAACGAAGTTTTGACACTAATATAATTACTTTGAGTATTTATCATCGCCAACAACTTAGCATCTTTTTGTGTTTGTGAGTATGAAGAGAGGTTTTCAACACGACTATAACTCTTTTTATTGATATCCGATGCTCTTTTAGAGTTTGCTAAATTTTGCTTCATCAAAGAGATATTGCTTAGTAAAAATTTTAATTTCTGCTTTGAAGCAACTAAGTCTGCACTATCTATAACATCATCAATTTTTACTACAACAGTCCCATCACTATCTCTTCCCTCTAAAACATCATTGACGAAAACCACTTCTCCATTGACAGATGATTTAACGCTAAAAAGCTCTTTTGGTTCTGCTTTGGCATAATACTCAGTAGCGTTCAAAGAGACTAAAACCAACAATATTGATATAAAAATTTTCACTTACTATTCCTACTCTATTTTTTATCTATTATAGCAAAAACAAAGTGCTTTTCAAATCATAGTTTGGCACACTTTTTGCTCTATTTTCAATATATTTAATCAAGGATTGCATCTATGGAATTTATTCACATTATCGTTAACAACCAAAACTACCTTTTAAGCAGCGAAAAAATCAAAGAAATTTTAAAATATCCAACAATTAAACCCTTGGCAGAATCCTCTGAATTTATCAAAGGCATCATAAGTCATAAAGATAAAATTATACCTATCCTTGAGATTAGAAAACTTTTAGGATTTGAGTCTTTTGTAAAAAACCAAGTGAAACTACTCCAAAAAGTAGAAGCACAACATATAAGTTGGATGGAAGATTTTGAAAGTGCACTTAGAGAAAATAGACCTTTTCAAAAAGCACTAGACCCACATAAATGCGAGCTTGGCAAATGGATTAACGAGGCTTTACAATGCATGAGATGCAACCATGATGGCTTCATTGATATTATTAAAAATTCTGTAGTACCCCATCACAACGCACTACACAATCAAGGAAAAGAATTTTTAAAAGTGACAAACGCAGATGCACTTGAAACACAAATAAAAACCATCAAAGAACATGGTGCACATACAATTCAAGGTCTTCAAATATTAAAAGATGAGATTCATCGTCTCTCCTCATCGTTTGAACAACTTATAATTTATGATATAGATGGTGTTGATGTTGGTTTTATTGTAGATAGTGTTGCAGGGCTGCATCAATTGGATGAAAAAAGTTATAATCTTGGTAGTGAACCACTCTCTAAAAGTAATGAATTTATCCACTTTATTGACCATTATGAGGAAAATGAAGCGTTAATGTTTTCTATGAAATTTACACGAAATGTTATGACACTTGTTGAGCAATGGAGAGAAAAAGAGATAGCATAAACTTTGTGATACAATACTAAAATGTATTATGACGCTATAATTATTGGAGCTGGAATCGCTGAACTTTGGGGTCAGAGTGAAACTCTTGGTGACTTTGGGGTCAGAGTAAAACTCTTTCATTTGGATAATTTA
>DQTU01000095.1 GCA_015662615.1 Campylobacterales bacterium
GAACAGGATTTTCTTTGATCGAACTTGTATTGGCGATAGTTATCATTGCTATTTCAGTCATGACGATACCTTTAATGCTGAGTCAAAGTTCAAACAATGACTCATTTTCTATCATGCAAGAGTCTATTTTAGCAGCGAGCACAAAGATGGGAAATATTCTTTCGTATGAGTGGGATACAAACTCTGTTGAAGCCAACTCCTCTATAACCTATATCAGAACACTTGATGTTGTTGCAGGGGATAGTGAGTTGGATCGAAATATGTCAACACAGGATAAAAATAGACGTATAGGGCATATCGCACAAGATTTTAGGCGCAGGTTTCATGAAGGCAATGAAACAAACAAGACTTTTCCTTCTGAAGATAGTTTCGATGCAAATATGACAGCGTTAAATCACTTTAATGGACAAATTTTGGGAAATTCTTTAGATGGTACTGCATCGACATTTGATTATGTGATACGAGATTTTAACTTAACTACTACAATCTCTTATGTCTCTGATGATGCAAATTATTCAGATCAGACAATGGCTTTTGGTTTTGATATTTTAAGTAGTGCAGCTATTGATGATGTAAACAATAGTACCAATATCAAAATGATTGAAATATTTGTACAAAGTAAAAGTGGTAAACCATTTAGGTTTAGATCATTTTCTAGCAACATTGGTCAGACAGAACTACTTGAATTAGATACGACGGGGCTGTGATGAAAAATAGATCAAAAAGGGCTGCTTTTACACTTATTGAGATCATCATGGTCATTGTTATACTTGGTGTTGTTGCTATGATTGGTACGGATATCATTGCAAAAATGTATCAAGGGTATATGCGTTCACAGATCATTAGTGAACTACAGCAAAAAACAGAACTAGCGCTTGATCAAATTTCTAAAAGATTGAAATATCGTATTAAAGCATCAGTAGTTACTAAAGATGCTTTAAATACTGGAACCTTCAAATCACTCTCTAGTGATGATAATGGTACTTATAACATGCTAGAGTGGATTGGTTATGATAATGAGGGGTTTTTAGGGGAATATAATGGTACAACTTTTGTACCAGGCTGGAGTGGTTTCATCGATCTTTATGACAGTGCAATTACCGATGAAAATGAGACTTCAACAAGGGGATCTAGGCTAGATTATGCTGCAAATACCATTATGGCACTCTCTTATGGCGATGTTAGTTTGTCTGATCCTTCTGCTACTAAGCAATCTCCAGCGATAATTTTCAAAAAACATTTTTTTGGTGCAAGTCCAAGAACTTTTGGTTTTGACCCAGGAAATCCAAATGATCATAACGATACATATCCTGTCAGGAGTAATGGTAATGAGCGATTACTATTTATAGAAGATAAGCCAGATAAGCGTATATCTGAGCAGTACTATTTGGTATGGAGTGCTTATGCATTAGTACCAGATGTTGGTGCTTCAAACAGTGATTTTAATTTGACACTTCATTATAATTATCAGCCATGGCATGGAGAGCAATTTGATGTTGCTAAAAGTAGTGTTATTGCTGAACATGTTAGTACATTTAGATTTACACAAACAGGTAATATGATACGGATAAAACTCTGTCTCCAAGATGATAATAAGACAGGAACGCCTATCGGATTTTGCAAAGAGAAGGTGGTATTTTGATGCGTAGAGGATTTGGATTAATAACCGCAATTGTGATTATGATTACTGTAGCGACATTGATGACACTCATGATCGGTCTATCAAGCACTTCGGTAAAAGTTACGCTTGATCTTTACTTAAAAGAGCAGGCAGAGTTACTTTCTCGTAGTGCTACAGAGTATGCGCTTTTGGCAATTTCAGGACATGAAAATAATGCCAGCTGTATCGAAAATATCAATATTTCATATCCAAAAACTTCTCCAACCCATGAAGCAAATATCACAATATGGTATATTGGTAATGGTATCCCCATTGCATGTTCAAATATACTTGTAAATAATATAGAGACAAATGAATCAAATCTCACAGTTATAATCGATACAGTTGTAAGTGTAAATCTAAATAATACAGGAATTACTGAGCCAATTCGAGTACATAGAAGAACCATTCAAAAGCCTTAAAAAAACACTAATATTTTTGATTAATATAGTTTCATTTTAATCAAAAATAAAATTAACTTATAGTAGAATTATAAGGTATATTCTATTTCAAGGAGAAAATCATGAATATGAGTTTAGTAGGAAGACAGTTAGAGTTAACCGATGCGATCAAGGCACACATAGAGTCTGCCGTTGAGTCTTTGAAGAAATATAATTTAGATATTATCGCTGTTAGAGTAGCTGTTTCAGGTGATGAGAGAGGCGGTAAAAAAGGTTTTTCAGTAGAATTTTCAATTAACTTACCACATAAAAATACTATTGTAGTAAAACAAAAAGATAAAGATCTTTATGCTGCGGTTGATATAGCGATTGAGAGAGCTCAAAAAGTTTTAAGACGCCATGCAGATAAAATTAAAGCACATAAAGCGATAAAAGTAAGTGAATTTGCAAATCTTAGTATTCCAAGTATAGATGATGAGTTAGAGATAGATGAAGAGATTGATGAAATTGTTCCAATGGAGCTTGATCTTTACAAGCCTATGGATATCGAAGAGGCGCTTGATATGTTAAAAGAGAGCAATATGCAGTTTTATATCTTTAATGACAAAGATGACAAAACTAGAGTTCTGTATAAACGGAAAGATAATAGATACGGATTATATTAACATTTTAGTTTTGCGACACCCTTTTTGGTGTTGCAAAACTAGGTACTAAAATCTTCTGCTCCACCAAAACATCCACGATATCTTTAAACACAGGAACCGCGCTTTGGGAAGCAAAATGAGAACCGGGTGATGGTTCTATAACTGTAACTCCAATGGTATATCTCTCTTTAGCATCATTGGCAAATCCAAAAAATGAATTGTTGTAAACATCTTCATATCTACCTCGTATAGAGATATGCGCAGTTCCAGTTTTACCTCCAACTCTAAGACCTTCTGTGTAGGCTCCTTGTCCTGTCCCTTCTTTGACAACTTTTCGTAAAATATGGTTCATGATATAGGCTATATTACTATCAAGAACTTTTTTTCTCTTTTTATGTTCTATTTTCTGTTTCTCTCCATTAGCATTTTGAAAATATTTACCGATACTAGGTTTGATCCAAATTCCGTCATTATTAAAAACATTATACGCTGATAAGAGTTGAAAGAAGTTTGCCTTCATTCCATACCCATATGAGGCTGTTGCTTTATAAGTGCTGTGTCTTAATTGGTGTATATTTGGTATTGAGCCACCGAGTTCATCTGATATATCGATACCACTTTTTCTTGAAAATCCAAACTCTATTAATCCTTGATAAAAATCGATTTCATCCAACTTTTGAGCAAGTTTTGCCATTCCGATATTGCTAGAGTGTACGATGATGTTTTCAGCACTCAAATAGTCATATGGGTGTTCATCTGTAATGACTTTTTTCCCAAGTTTGTATCTTCCATTTTCTGTATTGATGATATCATGAGGGTGTATTTTTTTATCTTGAAGAAGAAGAGCGAAAGTGATAGGTTTTAACACTGACCCTGGTTCAAATACATATCGAGTTACCGATATAGTTAAGCTTTGCATGTCTGTGATTTTTGAGGGATTATAAC
>DQTU01000251.1 GCA_015662615.1 Campylobacterales bacterium
AGGCTGCTGTGATTAGTTTTGATGCGAGTGATGAGGCGGGGTTTATTGCTGGTGTGAAAACTATTGTTGAGAGTGATGGAGAGTTGTCTTATTTGGTAAATAATGCAGGAATTACACATGATAAATTGGCACTTCGTATGAAATTGGAAGATTTTGAACTTGTAGTTAAAACAAATTTAAACTCTTCTTTTATCGGTTGTCGAGAAGCTTTAAAAGCAATGAGTAAAAAGCGATTTGGTTCAGTAGTTAATATCTCATCAATTGTGAGTGAAACTGGGAATGTTGGGCAGGTAAACTACGCAGCAAGCAAGGGTGCTATGAACTCCATGACAAAATCTTTTGCACTTGAGGGTTCAGCTCGTGGGATAAGATACAATGCAATTACACCGGGGTTTATCGCAACTGATATGACGGATGCATTAAGTGAAGAGGTAAAAAAAAGTTATACAGATAAGATACCTTTAAAAAGATTTGGAGAGCCAAAAGATGTAGCTGAAGCGGTTGCATTTTTGTTAAGTGATTCGTCAGCGTATATAACGGGAGAAATCCTTAAAGTAAATGGTGGAATGTACGTCTAGTTTTCCCTTATTTATTATTATTTAACAATATTTTGGTAAACTATCGCACACTTTATTATAAGGAGAAATCATGGCATTAATTGATGATGTAAAAGAAGTAGTAGTAGAGCAGTTAAACTGTAACGCAGATGAGGTTAAAGAGGAGTCTAAATTTGTTGAAGATTTAGGTGCTGATTCACTAGATGTAGTTGAATTAGTTATGGCTCTTGAAGAGAAATTTGATATAGAGATTCCAGATGCTGATGCAGAAGCGATTGCTACTGTTGGTGATGCACTAAAATATATCGAAAACAATAACGCGTAAAAATTTAAAAAAGGAGTGGGTAAACCGCTTCTTTTTAGTTCAAAAAGATAGGGTAAGGAGATTGCAGTGAAAAGAGTAGTGATAACTGGTATGGGGATGATAAATTCCGCAGGAAACGATAAAGAGAGTTCTTTTAAGGCTATAGTGAATGGCGAATGTGGCATTAGAAGTATTACTCTGTTCGACGCTAGCAACTACTCTGTTCAAATTGCAGGTGAAGTAAGCGATTTTGACCCAAGTACGGTTATGAATCCAAAAGAGGTAAAAAAAGCAGACAGATTTATTCAGCTTGGTATGAAAGCCTCCAAAGAAGCTATGGAAGATGCAAATTTTTCTGAGATAGATTCAGATAGATTTGGAATTGTATCCGCTTCTGGAATTGGTGGACTTCCAAATATAGAAAAAAACTCTGTGACCGCAGCCACTCGTGGCCCCAGACGAATATCTCCATTTTTCATCCCATCATCTTTAGTAAATATGCTTGGTGGTTTTATTACGATTGAGTACGGACTAAAAGGTCCAAATCTTTCAGATGTTACAGCATGTGCGGCTGGAACGCATGCGATAAGTAATGCATTTAAAACGATTGCACTTGGTGGAGCAGATAGTATGCTTGTTGTTGGTGCAGAATCTGCTATTTGTGGAGCAGGGATTGGTGGATTTGCGGCTATGAAAGCACTATCTACTAGAAATGATGACCCACAAACTTCATCTCGTCCATTTGATGCAGACCGAAATGGTTTTGTCATGGGAGAGGGAGCTGGAGCATTAGTGCTTGAAGAGTTAGAATCCGCTCAAAAAAGAGGGGCTAGAATTTATGCAGAGGTTATAGGTTTTGGAGAGAGTGGTGATGCAAACCATATCACTTCTCCAGTAGTTGATGGTCCATATCGTGCTATGAAAGCTGCATACGAAATGGCAGGAAAACCCAAAATTGATTATGTCAATGCACATGGAACAAGTACGCCTGCAAATGATAAAAACGAAACAGCAGCTGTAAAAATGTTATTTGGAGGCAAAGAAAATTGTCCACCTATGAGTTCTATAAAAGGTCAAATAGGACACTGTTTAGGAGCTGCTGGAGCTATGGAAGCTATCATCTGTGTTATGGCTATGAGAGATGGAGTTTTACCACCAACTATTAATTATATTACACCTGACGAAGATTGTGATTTGGATTATGTTCCAAATGAGGCAAGAAGTGCTGAAATCAATACAATTATGAGTAATTCATTTGGATTTGGTGGGACTAACGGTTCTATAATTTTGAGAAAATTTAAGTAAGGATTTTTATGGTTACTTATCTCGAGTTTGAAAAAGGTATTCAAAAAATTGATCAAGATTTGCAAGAAGCAAAGTCGGTTAGTGATTTTGTAACAGTTTCAATATTAGAAAAAAATTTAGAAAAAGAGATATCAAAGACTTATAAAAGTCTCTCTGATTATCAAAAACTTCAACTTGCACGGCATCCTAGCCGTCCTTATGCACTTGATTATATTCGTGGCATGATGGAAGACTCTTATGAGATTCATGGAGATCGTGTTTTTAATGATGACCCAGCGATAGTATGCTATATCGGGACAATTTCTGGAAAAAAAGTTATTGTGATTGGTGAGCAAAAAGGTCGTGGAAGTAAAAATAAAATACGAAGAAATTTTGGTATGCCTCAACCTGACGGCTATAGAAAAGCACTTCGTGTTGCGCGAATGGCTGAAAAGTTTAAAATTCCAGTCTTGTTTCTCATCGACACTCCCGGTGCTTATCCTGGTATTGGAGCTGAGGAGAGAGGTCAGAGTGAAGCGATAGCAAAAAACTTGTTTGAGCTTAGTGACCTTAATACGATTACAGTCTCTATCGTTATCGGAGAAGGTGGAAGTGGTGGAGCATTGGCAATTGGTGTTGCTGATAAGTTTGCTATGATGCGTTATTCAGTATTCTCTGTTATCTCTCCTGAGGGTTGTGCTGCAATTCTTTGGAATGACCCTAAAAAGCAAGAGCAAGCTACAAAAGCTATGAAGATTACAGCTGAAGATTTAAAAGAGTTAAATTTGATAGATGATTTGATTGACGAGCCTTTTGAGGGTGGTCATCGAGATAAAGCTGGGGCTATTTTAGTGCTTAAGAAATACTTTTTAGATACAGTAGAAGAGCTAGAGAAGCTTGATGATGAAACAAGACTTGACAATAGGTATAAAAAGCTTATCTCTATTGGTGCTTATGTTGATGAATCGGTACCTATTGAAGTTGAAAAAGATGAAGAATCAAAATCAGAACTTACGAAAGAACTTACAAATAAGTTCAATAGCTTTTTAGATAAAATACAGACAAGTTCTGATAAAAAAGATTAAATACATACTGGAGGTTTTGTGGGAGTAAAGTCTCCACTTTCGGTAATTGTTAGACTTCTTGTAAACTCATAGAGAAGATATATTAAAAAAAATACAAATCAATTCTTATAATGCTATTGTTGAAGAAGTTTTATCTGTAAAATATTAAGATTGTTTTTTAGAGAGGCTAGTATAACTAAAGGAGAAATCTCCTTTAGTTAGTAGTTCTAGTGTAGTTTGCTCCAAACCTCTTTTTTCCAAAGGTAAGCAAGTACTGTAAAGATTACAAAGAATAGAATAACTTTCCATCCAAGTGAATTTCTAGCGTCAGCATTTTTATCTGCAACTGAAGTCATATATGAGATAACTTTATCTACACCATCTTTTGTCAAGCCAACTCTAGGCATTGAAGTACCTTTAAGTTGAGATTGAGGATTTTCTATAAAAGTCTCTAAGAAATGGTGATTTCTTGAGAGTGCCAACATAGACAAATCAGGTGGTAATTTACCCATATAAGCTTTTATAAGATCTTGCTCTTCAAGCACTTTAATACGATAAGCTAAAGTATCTTTCTTGTACTTAAATTTCGGAGTCTCTCCAAGCTGTGTAAGGTTTGCATAATTGTTCTCATGACATCTGCTACACGCTTCAAGATAAGCCTCTTTAGGAGTGGCTTCTGCTGCAAGGTTAGCTAACACATAAGCTACAGTATCTGCAATCGCTTGGTCTTCTGTAATCATACTTTTGATTGAACCCATTGGGTGCATCATCGTATCTTCATATTTGTGATCAGTATTCATAGCCATTGCTGGATCTTTGATAAGTGCTATTAGGTAGTTTTTATCATAAAGGCTTCCTGCATGGTCTAAAACTGGAGGCACAACTCCACCCATGTTTGGTGCACCTTTCATATGACACCCTTGACACATAGCATAACCTGCGGCTCCTGCTTCTGCATTTCCAGTAAGAGCTGCAATTTTATTTACAGAACCCCAGAACTCTTTTTTAGCTTCCACTTTGTCTGCTTCAGCTCCTGCGATGTCTGCTTTTCCATCATATACATAGTTCATGCTATCTACATGTTTATGCATAGCACCGTGTGCAAATGGCTCAACACCCCAATATGTGACTAGTGTGAAGAACACTACAACTAATAATATTTGTATTTCTTTATTCATTCTAGCCTCCTATTTCTTTTTTTCTAACATTGTAATTATAGGCAATATCACCCATAGTGATAAAAATGTAACAGCAGCCCAAAGACCGATTACATTGTAAATACCTTCAGGAGGTAATTTACCCATAACTGTTAGTATAATCATATCGATAAGTAGTACCCAAAACCAAATTGCAAATAGACCTCTTCTGTTAGCCGGTGCAACATTTGGACTTCTATCTAAGAACGGTAGAAGGAAAAATGCAACTTGCGCAAATGCAAATGCGATAAGACCTGGATCTTTCGGGAATGGACGAAGAATCTCGTAACTCCATAAGAAATACCACTCAGGATAGATATGTGCAGGAGTTTTAAGACTATCTGAAGGATCAAGATTTACAGGATCTAATGCAAAAGCAAAGTGATAAAATGTAAGGTAAAAGAAGAAAACTAAAAAGACGCCAAGAACAAAGATATCTTTACTCAAGAAATCCCATTGGAATCTGATAACTTTTGAACCTTTTGTGTCACCTGCTAAATACTTTTTACTCTCAACATCAAAATCAATCTCATCACCATCTTGATTATTAACATGTGGAATTCTAAGCGCTCCAAAGTGTAAACCGATAATTGCCATAATTGCTAATGGAATCAGAAGGACATGTAGCATGAAAAATCTTGTCAAGTATGCATCGCCAGGAACATAATCACCTCTAATCCACTCAACAACACCATTTAACTCTAGTGAACCAGCACTAAATAAGTTTGTGATAACCATACCAGCCCAGTAACTCATCTGTCCCCATGGAAGCATATAACCAGAAAATGCTTCAGCTGAGAAAGCAACAAATAGTAACATACCGGTAATCCAAATCATCTCACGACCTTTTTTAT
>DQTU01000049.1 GCA_015662615.1 Campylobacterales bacterium
CCTCGAATGAGTTTTGGTGTTATAACTATAATCAATTCACTCTTAGTATTCACTTTTTTCTTGCTTTTAAAAAGATTACCTAAGATCGGTATAGAACTCAATATGGGTACTTTAGTAATTTTATTTTCACTTTTATTTTGAATTAGCCCACCTAGTAATATTTTTTTATTATTTTTTACTTTTACAACTGATGAGAGTTGTTTGATTTTTATGTCTGGAGCCATATTTGCATTGCCATTTTCATCCACATGTTGTTTAGAAATCTCACTTATTGTTGGATTTATCTTTAAAATGATGAAATCATCCTTTGTGATTTGTGGTACGATTGCTAATGTCACACCTACAAATGTAGAGCCTATTTCAAACTGTGGTTCTGATTGGACTACACCATTTGTAGTTGTGGTTGTGCTTCCTAGTGTATATTTATAGTTTTTTTCTTCACCGACATTGATGACTGCTGGTTGATTGTTTAGTGTCAATATCTTTGGATTTGAAATGATATTTACATCACCTTGTGTTTTTAGAAAATTCACAAGACCTGCTATTGTAAAGTTGTATTTTGCAAGGTAGGTTGGATCTTTGAGTGTGTTAAAAAGTCCACTCTCCTTTGAGCCGTCTGCTGTTCCGTTTAGGGTTGCTTCAAATTTGCTCCAATCGATACCAAGAGTTTGATCAAGTGAATAAGTGACCTCAATAATTTTTGCATCAATTAGAATTTGTTTATGCAATCTCTCTGTAAGTGTATCAATATACTTTTGCATACGATCTATTTGTCGTTTAGTTCCTGTTACGGTGATCAAACCTGCAGCTTGATTAATGACGGTTTTATCAGAACTATAAGTATCACCGTCTCTATTTAGGATGGTTTGCATCTCATTTTTAATTTCATCCCAAAATTTAAAATCACTTGTTGAAGTTAAAGATGTAGAGCCATCCCCTGCATCGTTAGAACCTGTTTGGATGGTTTTATTTGATGCACTGCTTCTGTTTGTAAAGCTTACATAGTCTATAAAAAAGGTTTTAGTTCGCAGATAGGAAACTTTTAACACATTTTTATCATTTAAAGTATAAAAGAGATTATTTTCTGTTAAAAGCAGGTCTAAAATATATTCAAGTGAGAAATCATTTACACTTAGATAACTGATCTTTTTATTAACCATTTTTTGTGTTGTATCATCGGCAAATATAAGACTCATTTTGCACTCTATAGAGAGATTTTCTAAAACGTTTAAAATTGTTCCTGGTCTATTTTTTGTACTATTTGCTCAACTTTCGCACATAAAACCCAACTCTTTTTGAGTATAAGCACTTAGCACAGCGATAATCTGTAGAAAGTTTTTATTATCCTTGACAACATTTTGGATTTCAGAGATTTTAGTAAGTATTTTTATAAAGAGTTGCATTGATATAGCCAGAGATTCAAGCTCACACTCTAAATCTCTAAAAAGCTCACCAAGTGTTTGAGGTTCGTGTTTTATACGATTGATGTAACTCACAATGTTGTATGCAAACATTGAAAGTGTAATTTTTGCTATAAGTGATTCATAGATTCTATTTTCCTCTTTACCTAAACCAAACAAGCCTCTTAAGTCTTTATATCCTTGCTCAATATTCCATCGTTTTTTATAAGTTGCTAAAATCTCTTTACCACAAAGAGCTAAATCAGTTGATATAAAAACAAGCAGGTTCTTTCCTGTATGTAAAAAAACTAGCTTAACTTTGCCAAGCAGGGTATGCGCTACAATTTTGTCAAAGTATTTGTAAGAAATTTCACCATGTTTACCGCTTTGCTTATGACGGATATTTTTTAAGCTATTGTAGATTGCATTGAGAGTTTTATATTTACCCTTGAAATTCCAAATAAGTTTATTGTTTGGTAATCTTGCAATTACTGGCATTCCTAAATCATTTGCTTGTTTAATGAAGTTTGGTTTAGCATACCAACTATCAACAAGCAGATAATCAGCCTCTATCCCACTATTTAGGGCACGTTCAAACATTTCAATAGCTAGAGTGTTTTTACTTTTAATTGTTTCACTCTTTCGTTGATAAGAATTACTTCGATGGTGCAAGGCGGTTGTAAACTCTGATATATCCTTTCTTCTGCTATTATTCATCTTGATATAAAAATCAAGTTGAAAAGTTGAATGAGAATCTGCATAGTTTAGCGATACTATATTGAGTGCATTGATAATTCTATGTTCCTTATTACTCCAAATAGATTTACAACTACCTTCTATTAACTTACCTCTTTTAGGTTCTACCGTATCGTCAATAATAAGTAGGTGGTGTTCACCGCTCTTATGAAGTGGCTTTATCTTTTATAACAAAGCAGCAGTACTGAGCAATAACAGTTTTCGCCAGTTATAACGACTCTCTTTGATAAATCTGTAATATACATCTTTACCAAAGGCACTATTACTTTGTTTGATAAAACTTGATTGTCTTTTTTGCATCACAAGCATATATAGAAAATGGAGAATTACTACAAAGGGAGGATAGCCTACATCTCTTTTTACAAAGTTACTCTGCTTTAGTATTTTTGTGATTTTTATCTCTTGAAGTACTTCTAGTATTGGTTTCTTTAATAAACTCTTCATAGCATAGTTGATATAATTGTCAAGTCCCATAAAAACAGCCTTTTATAATGATGTTGTGGAACATAATTATACCTAAAAGTGCCTATTTATGGGCTTTAATGCTTGACTTAAGTTTGTGATTTTATTGAAATCTATGTGCGAAAGTTGAGTAAATAATATATATTTCTATTTGTCTGCATGATTTCTTCTTTTATTGGTAATATATAAGTATATTTAGCACATTCCATACCATTTCAAGAACTTTCGCTAAAATACCCGCTATCTATATATCGGAGCAATCATGGGACAAATGATCACAATGTCAATAAACCTTCACCTTTTTATCATAGGTGCTACTATCTTACTCGCACTTTACAATGTTTATGCGAGTTATAGTCTCAAAGATGAAACTAAATATATTAACCGTATGAAGTACATTCAGCCTCAGTATCTTTCACTTGTCACGGCTGTCATGTTTACAGGTATTACTGTTATGGCAGTAAATCACTTTGTTATAAAACCATCTTTGATACTTATGATTATCGCTGTTTTAATTATATATTTTACTAGCACCAAGATGCATATGATTCGAAAAAATGCACATACAAATGATATGGCAGAGATGAATTATTTTAGAGGGTTTGTAAAAAAGAAGTATCTTGGCGATGTTGCATTGATTGTTTTGGTGGGTGTTGTTAGTTTTATGATATAATTATTTTAGAAAATCAAGGAGTTTATCATGGGTTCAGTTTATGCTATAGAAACTTATACTTATGAGGATTATAAACTTTGGAAAGGCGATTGGGAGCTTATAGATGGGCTTCCATTAGCGATGGCTCCAAGTCCGATGAGAGACCATCAAAGAATTGGGGCAGAACTTTTAAGCTTTTTGGCTGATGAAGTTCGAGAGTGTGAAGAGTGTGAAGTAGTTTATGAACTTGATTATATAGTTGATAGCGAAAATGTTTTAAGACCTGACATTGCATTGATATGTGGTGAAGAGTCAGATTATATAAGAAAAGCTCCCAAGATTGTTATAGAGATAGTCTCCTCATCAACTGCAAGAAGAGATGAAAAAGTAAAGTTTGAGATATATGAGAGAGAAAAAGTGCTTTACTATATCCTTGTTTATCCAAAAACATTAGATGCTAAAATATACAAAATAGAGAATAACATTTACCAAAAACAGGGTGATTTTACAAAAGAGAAGTATCTTTTTGATGAGTTAGAGTGTAAGGTAGAGGTGGATTTTAAAGAGGTGTTTAAGAAGTTTAAAAGATAGATGCAGTTTGTTTATGATGAAAATGCTTCACAAGAGTTACTAACGATAAGAGATGAAAATTACCGCTATCTTTTCAGAGCAAGACGCTTAAAAGTAGGGCAGAGTGTAGGGTTTAGAAATCTTTTTGATGATGTTTTGTATCGTTATTTGATTGAAGATATTGGGAAAAAAGAGGCAACTCTAAGGCTCCGAGATGCAACTAAAACGGATAAAGCTAATTTAAAAACTTTGCATCTTATCTGGTGCATAATCGACCCAAAAATTATATATAGCACACTTCCTCTGCTTAACCAAATGGGAGTTTCAAAGATTTCATTTGTATATTGTGATAGAAGTCAGAAAAATTTTAAAATAGATTTTGAAAAATGTAAAAAAATTCTTATTAACTCATGTCAGCAGTGTGGTAGGACCAATTTGATGGAAATTGAAATTTTAGATAATTTAGAGGATGTTTTAAAAAAGTATCATGATTTTGCAGTTTTGGACTTTGGTGGAGAGACTTCATGGCAAGAAATATCTTCATGTTTGATTGGATGTGAGGGTGGTTTTAGTGAGTATGAGAGAGGAAAGTTACAAAACCATTACAAAATTGGATTTCAAACTAGCTTGATACTCAAGAGTGAAACAGCGACAGTAACAATTGCCTCTAAACTCTTGATTTAATTATATATTTATGTTATACTTGTGGTTCCCCTCCCCCTATATGGCAGTAGGCTCTTTTGGGTCTGCTGTTTTTTACACAATTCTACATTAAATCTTTTCTTAAGCTTAAAATAAACATATTTCAGTATAATCACGCACTTAAAACCCAAAATCTTGTTATTAAAATGCAAGAAAACAAAAGGAAAAAACAATGAGAAAAGAGATACACCCAGATTATATGACATGTCAAATATCTTGTGCTTGTGGTAATAGCTTCGAGAGCAGATCAAACAAAGCAGAGATGCGTATTGATATTTGTAACGAATGTCACCCATTTTTCACAGGTAGTGAGAAGATAGTAGATGCAGCAGGTAGAGTTGAGAAGTTTAAGAAAAAATATAACTTAAAATAGTGTTAATAAAAAAGCGACTAGTCGCGTGGGCACTCTGCCGAAGAGAACCTAGTGTTAACGTAGCTTTTTGGGCTTTTGCTCAAAAAGCGTAATTAGATAGTCATGCTTCATTTTGTTCCCACTCCGATTGGGAACTTAGAAGATATAACTTTTAGGAGTCTAAGACTCCTTGAAAGTGCGAAGATTATCCTTTGCGAAGACACACGAGTTACTAAAAGACTTTTACACCTCCTTAAAACAAAACATGAAATTAATCCTCAAGTAGAACAATTTATCTCACTTCATTCACATAACGAAAAAGAGATTTTAAAAGAACTTTCTCCTTCCATGTTTGATGATATTGTTCTTTATGTTAGTGATGCAGGTATGCCAGCTGTGAGTGATCCAGGGTGTGCTTTGGTAAAATATTGCCAAGAGCATGATGTAGCGTATGATGTACTTCCTGGTGCAAATGCTGCTCTTTTGGCGTATGCTTCAAGTGGTTTTTGTGATACGCAGTTTCTCTTTTTTGGATTTTTACCGCATAAGGGTAGAGATCGTCAAGATAAACTAAGAGAAGCTTTGTTTAATGGATATGTTACCATTATCTATGAATCTCCGCATAGGGTTTTAAAACTTATTGACCAAATTTGTGAGATTGCACCTGAAAAAGAACTATTTTTGATAAAAGAGGCAACAAAACTGCATCAAAAAACTTTTCGAGGAACGGCTGAGGAAATTCAAAGCACCATGAAAGCGCAAAATATCAAAGGCGAATGGGTTGTGGTGGTAAAAGCTGATAAAAAAGAGATAGGTACGATCACAGTAGATGAAATCCTAAAACTAGACATTCCAAAGAAGCAAGCAGCCAAAATGATTGCAAAAATCACTGGAAAATCTCCAAAAGAGTGTTATAATAATTTGCTTTAACGATAAGTTAACTTTTTTTTAGTAAAATGTCACTCATGATACTATACGGTAAACAAATATTTTTTTATATTGCAAAAAACTATCCAGATCTTATTGAAGAAATTTATTTGGCAAAAGAGGTTGATAAGAAGATCTTTTCAACTATCACAAAGCTCAATAAAAAGATTATCAAACTAGATCCTATGAAAGCACAAAGCATGGCGCGCGGTGGGAACCATCAAGGTTTTCTTTTAAAAACAAGTTTTATTGAATTTGCTGAAGTTAAAGATCTTAAAAAAGAAGATTTTTTATTAGTGCTAGTCGGTATTACAGATGTTGGAAATATCGGAGCAATTATCAGAAGTGCTTATGCTTTTGGTGTAGACGGTGTGATCGTTAGTGGTGTTTCATCATTGGCGTTAGAGGGTGTTGTGCGAGCTAGTAGTGGTTCAGCGCTTGCTATGCCTATAGTTATTTTTAAAGATACAGCAACTTTGGTAAATGAACTGAAGCAGACAGGTTTTAAAACTTATGCGGCAGATATGATTGGCGAGGATGTGAGAGAAATTTCATTTGGGTCTAAAAAAGCTCTGTTTTTAGGTAGTGAGGGTGCAGGTATCCCAAATAGGATTTTAAAGATGTGTGATCAAAAGCTCAAGATTGTCATGGAGAGAGAATTTGATTCACTCAATGTCAGTGCAGCTGCAGCAATATTATGTGATAGGATGAGATAAAATGGAAGTTGGCGATAAAAAAGAGAAACAAGAAAAGAATGGTGTTGATTATCTAATTAAGCAGGGATATAAAAAACTTTCAGCAAAAACTTTTATCAGCGATATGGATTTAGAGAGATTTTTAAATAAAGATTTTACGAATATCAACAAAACTAGAGCTTTGGGTTTTATCCAAATTTTAGAGCGTGAATATGACGTAGACTTGAGTGATTTGAGAGCTGACTATCTTAGCCATGAAAGTACACATAGACCTAAAAAACCAGAAACACTTTTTACTGAGGCTCCCGAGGATTATGAAAAAGAGTGGCAAAAGTATCTTCCTTATATCGCGACTATTTTGGCAGTTTTAGGATTGGTATTTTATCTGTTTCGTCCAAGTGTTGAGAGTGTTCAGACTCCAGAACCATTAGTGAATCAGTTAGAGAAAAACAAAAGTATTATTAGTGAAGCAGCACAAAATATTGCAAAGCTTGAGGCAAATGAAAATATAGCTAACGTAAATAATACTATTAAGAGTAGTCTACAAAAAGAGATAAATGTATCTGGTGTTCTTTTAACGTCACCCAATGATGACCTTGATCTCGATAAAGTAGTGCTTCAAATGATGCAAGATAGAAATCTTTCACAGAAAGAGAAGAATAGTACTCTTGACTTCAATTCAAGTAGTAAAATTGTGAAAAAAGAAGAAGTTAATCAATCTAAGCCAGTTGTAGTCAAGCCAAAAGTGAAAGCAATAACAAAAGGGGGTCTCTATATCAGTCCATCACAAAAAGCTTGGGTAGGTATAATATATTTAGATAATTTCACAAAAAAGGATTTTTTAATCCGTAAAAAGTTGCCATTGGATGCAAGTCGTGACCAATTGATAGTGGTAGGTCATGAGAAGTTTAAGATTTATAACAAAACTTATTCTGTTAAGTTTAGAGGTAAAGGTCCAGTGAGATTTATCTATAGAGATGGAGAGTTAATGGAAATTAGTAAAAAAGAGTTTAAAAGAACTAGTGCAGGTGTAGCTTGGTAAGAATTTTTGTAGTTTTATCACTACTTTTAAGTTTTATACATGCGGGTGCACTCAATAGTGAACTTGAAAATATTTTAGGTCAGAATAGTTATCTTGCCAAAAAGAAGTTTTTAAAAATTATCTTTAAAGATCAGCAGAAGTTTTATGTAGGTAACCAAGTTGATATCCATAAAGTTTTGTCAACACTTAAAAAAAATAATTTAATGCGTCTTGATTTTAAAAAAAATAGGGCGTTACATCTTAGTTTTGCAACCCAGCAAAATAGTCCACTGATTTTTATAAAAATGATTCAAAATAGTTTGAATACACTAGGCTATAGTATACCTGAAATTGAGAAAGTCATGCGTGATTCTAGTGGCTTTTTATACAAAGTTACACTTAAAACTTCTTCAGCCATTGATCCAGTACTATTTGCCAATGAGTTACAAAAACAGGGGTGTTATATCTCACAAATGAAACGATACTCTAAAACGAATTGGAGATATAATATCAATATTTCTAACATCGACATCGTTCCTAAAGATATACTGTTTAATAAAAAAATAATTTTGAAAAAGCCGTTGAATCCTTATTGGATTGACGTGGAAAGTGCCAAGACTTTAGTGCTTAATAGCTCAAGATCTAACAGTTGGCATCCGTACATTGTATTTTATGATAGAGATTTAAAGGTGCTTGATACTATCTCAAAAGAGTTAAAAAGCTATAATGAAAGGCTAAGTATCCCTAGAGATACAAAATATGTAAAAATTAGCGATATTTACACTCTTGAAAATCTAAAAAGAGGGTTGAGCATTTACATATCAAAATAATAATAGGTAAATAATAAATGTTTGACGAAATACAATTTAACACAATAGATAGACTCCCAAACTATGTTTTTGCAGAAATTAATGCAATTAAATTAAAAGCAAGGCAAGCTGGTGAAGATATCATCGATTTTAGTATGGGAAATCCCGACGGAGCTACGCCACAACATATCGTTGATAAGCTTATAGAAACAGCACAAAAACCAAAAAACTATGGTTATTCAGCCAGTAAAGGTATTTATAAACTTCGCCTTGCGATTTGTAACTGGTATAAAAGAAAATATGATGTTGATTTAGACCCAAACAGTGAAGCTGTAGCAACAATGGGTTCAAAAGAGGGTTATGTTCACATGGTGCAAGCGATAACAAACCCCGGTGATGTGGCTGTAGTTCCAGAACCTGCTTACCCTATCCACACACATGCTTTTCTTATAGCTGGTGGAAATGTTGTGAAGATGCCAATCGAATTTAATGATGCTTATGAGTTAGATGAAGAGGTCTTTTTTGAAAACCTTCACAAAGCATTTAATGAGTCTATGCCTCGACCAAAATTTGTGGTTGTCAATTTTCCACACAATCCAACAACGGTTACGGTTGAGTTACCTTTTTATGAGCGACTTGTGGCTTTAGCTAAAAAAGAGCGTTTTTATATCATCAGTGATATTGCTTATGCAGACATCACATTTGATGGTTATAAAACCCCTTCGATTTTACAAGTGGAGGGTGCAAAAGATGTAGCTGTTGAGAGTTATACCCTCTCTAAAAGTTATAACATGGCTGGTTGGAGGGTTGGATTTTTTGTGGGAAATCCAAAGATGATAGGCGCACTTCAAAAGATAAAATCATGGTTTGATTATGGGATGTTTACCCCTATTCAAGTGGCTGCTACTGTAGCACTTGATGGTCCTCAAGAGTGTCAAGATGATATCGTTGCAAAGTATAAATTTAGAAGAGATGTTTTATGTGAGAGTTTTTATAAAGCTGGTTGGGAGTTCTCCAAACCACAATCTTCTATGTTTGTTTGGGCAAAACTTCCACCAGAAGTGGCACATTTAGGCAGTATGGAGTTTTCAAAACAACTCTTAACAGAAGCAAAAGTAGCTGTGAGTCCAGGAATTGGTTTTGGTGAGCATGGTGATCAATATGTAAGGATTGCTTTGATTGAAAATGAGAAACGCATTAGGCAAGCTGCACGAAATATCAAAAAATATCTACAAACTTTAAGAGATGCTAAATAGATGGTAAATGTTGCGATTATCGGTGTTGGTACCGTAGGTAAAAGTGTAGCGGATATATTGGAGAAAAATAAAAAATTAATTTCTGCAAGAGCAGGAAAAGAGATCAATGTTGTTAAAGGAGTGGTCAGGGATAGACGTAAAAAACGAGATGTTTCTATTCCTTTAACTATTGATATCAATGAAGTGTTAGAAGACGACTCTATCGATATAGTGGTTGAACTTATGGGTGGTGTTGATGAACCTTTCAAGGTTATTAAAAAGGCACTCACAAAAGGTAAAGCAGTTGTGACCGCAAATAAAGCACTACTTGCGTACCATAGATATGACCTACAAGAGATTGCCGGAGATATACCGATTGGTTATGAAGCAAGTGTTGCTGGTGGAATACCTATCATAAATGCACTCAAAGTAGGATTAAGTGCAAATCAAATTTTGTCAATCAAAGGTATCATGAATGGTACTTGTAACTATATGCTTACAAAGATGCGTGATGAGGGTGTAAGTTTTGATGTAATTTTAAAAGAGGCACAAGAACTTGGGTATGCTGAAGCTGACCCTACATTTGATGTGGGTGGGTTTGATGCTGCACATAAACTTTTGATCTTGGCTTCTATCGCTTATGGAATTGATGCGAAACCTGAAGATATTTTAATTGAGGGAATTGAAGATATCAATGAATATGATATGGATTTTGCTAAAGAGTTTGGCTACAGTATTAAACTTTTGGCAATTGCTAAAAAATCAGACCACAGTGTTGAGTTAAGAGTACATCCTGCTTTGGTTAAAAATAGTCAAATGATTGCTAAGATAGATGGTGTTATGAATGGCATTAGTGTGATTGGTGATTTTGTGGGAGAGACGCTTTATTATGGACCAGGTGCTGGCGGTGATGCTACTGCGAGTGCTGTAGTTGCTGATATCGTTGAGATTGTAAGAGCTGGGCAGAGTTCGCCGATGCTTGGATTTAAAAAGCCGCATGAAAGTCAGATATTGAAACTATTACCAGCTGAAGAGATGGAGAGTGAATATTATATTCGGATGAAAGTTGGTGATAAATCTGGTGTGCTTGCAGATATCACAAAAATATTGGCAAACCATGATATCTCAATTGAAACAATTTTACAAAGACCTGCTGAAGATAACGATAAAGCAATGCTTTTATGTGCTACGCACACGTGTAAAGAGAAACAGATAAAACAAGCGATTAGTGAAATCGAAGCTTTGGATGCTTTGGAAGATAAGATTTCAATGATTAGGATAGAAGATTAGGATTATGTGATGAAAAAGATTGATTCAGTTTGTGCTTATTGCGGTGTGGGATGTGATATCCATGCTGCGGTTGAAAATAATCAAATAAAATCAATAACCGCACGACCTGAGGGAAGAGTAAGCGAGGGCGAGCTTTGTGTTAAAGGTACCCATGGTTTTGATTTTGCACAATCTTCAAATCGCTTAGGTGCTGTTAAAATAAAAAAGAGTTTTATTGATAAGAATATACTCTTTTTACCAAGTAACTTAAGAGAAGCACTTCTCCTTCTAGAGGTGGATGAAAAAGAATATATTCACCCACCTGTAGAGTTAGCTTATAAATTAACTGCATGGAAAATTAAAACTATCACTTCTCAACATGGAAATTTTTCTTATGCTTCTATCGGTGGAGCTAGAGGAAATTGTGAAAGTTCCTACCTCCTTCAAAAATTTACACGAAAAGTAATCAACTCTCCACATATCGATAACTGTGCTAGAGTTTGCCATGCACCTACACTTAAAGGGATGCGTTCAATCATTGGCGAAGGAGCGGCGACAAATCCATTTAGTGATATTAAAAATTGTGAATTTATGATCGTTATCGGTTCAAACACAACTGAGGCACACCCGATAGTGGCAAATAAAATCATCAGAGCGAAACAAAAAGGTGCTGGATTAGCGGTTTTTGATATTCGTGATATTGCACTCTCTAAGTTTGCGGATTTTAATTGTGTATTACCTTATGAGTCAAATCTTTTAATTTTAAATATGTTGGCATTTATTATCATCGATGAAAAGTTATATGATAAAGATTTTGTAGAAAATAGAAGTTTAGAGTTTGAAAGTTATAAAGAGCACATTTTAAATGACCCTTACTGTAATCCTGAATTTTTCCAACAAATTGAGGGTTATGAGTATTTGACTGGGATGGTTAGAGAAGTTGCAAGAAATTATGCAACTAAAAAATCTCTCATTCTTTGGGGACTTGGAATCACAGAGCATCTTGATGGAAGTTATGCAGCTGCGGCGATTTGTCATTTAGCAGTTTTGACTGGAAATATCGGAAAAAGTGGAGCAGGGCTTATGCCTCTTCGTGGTCAAAATAATGTTCAAGGGACATGTGACATGGGTTGTTTACCTTATTACAATCCTGATTATGAACATCCTTTAGTTGAGGGTAAAAAAACACCTCAGATGATAAATGCCATAGAAGCGGGAGAGATAAAAGCACTCTTTAACATGGGAGAAGATATCGCTCATATCCATCCAAATCAAACTAAAATCCATAGTGCTTTAGAAAAACTTGAGTTGTTAGTGGTGAATGAACTGTTTGACAATGAGATTACAAAATATGCAGATATCGTGTTTGGTGTCAAAAGTGCTTATGAAAAAACAGGTGTTTATGTCAATGCTGAACGCCGTTTACATCTCTCTCAACCACTTATAACCAATAACCTTCCTGATGATTGGGAGGTTATACACGGCATTGCTAAAGAGTTAGGTCATGATTTTGGATATGAGAGTAGCAGAGATATTTGGAATGAAGTACAAATTGAAGTTCCTAAACGATTTTCAGGTGCGAGTTATGATAGATTGGAAGCAAACAGAGTAAATGGTCTGCAATGGCCAATTCATGAAGATGAATTACCAATTTTGCATATCGGGGAATTTAGAACCAAAGATGGATTGGCTACCTTTAGATATAAGAAGTATGTTTTAAGAGGTCAGGTCAAAGAAATCTTAAATGACACTAGGGATAACTTTTATCTCTCAACAGGTCGTATACTTGCCCATTATAATAATGCAGCACAAACCAAAGAGAGTCCAAAACTTATCAAAAAACATAGTGAAGATGTTTTGTTGGTTAGTAAAGCAGATGCAGAAAAATTTGCAGATAAAACCCATGTAGTGTTACGCTCTCGTTATGGAAAAACTGAACCTTTGAAAATCAAACTCTCAAAAAAAATCAAAAAAGGGACTCTTTTTACAACCTTTCACCATGCAAAATCAAAGATAAACTTTTTGTTTGGGGATGAGAGTGATGAACTTACAAAAACCGCACGGTTTAAATCTGTTAAGGTTATCGTTGAGTAGGCAAAAGGGGAATTTTGCTGAAGATAGGGCGATAGACTATCTGCAAGAACTAGGGTTTTTGGTAATTGATAGAAATTATTACTCTCGTTTTGGAGAAATTGATATCATTGCGACAAAAGAGAAGGTTTTGCATTTTGTGGAAGTAAAGAGCGGGGAGTATGGCCCGATTTATCAGATAACACCTTCTAAACTTTCAAAGATACAAAAAACGGCACAGATATACATGAGTAAAAAGAGACTAGATATGGATTTTTGCATAGATGCATTAATCGTCACAGAAGATATAGAATTGATTGAGAATATAACATTATGAAATTTGAAACATTAAAACTTACAGAAGCTATGCAAAATAACCTAAAAGAGTTAGGTTTTGTCAAAATGACTGAAATTCAAGAGCAAAGTTTGCCATATACTTTAGAGGGCTTGGATATTATTGCTCAGGCAAAGACAGGAAGTGGAAAAACTTTGGCTTTTGGCATAGCACTTTTACAAAAGATAAATGTTAAAAAGTTTGAACCGCAAGCACTTATCATGTGTCCTACTCGTGAGCTTGCTGATCAAGTGGCGGTTGAGCTTAGAAAGATTGCGAGATTTCAACACAATATCAAAATCCTAACCCTTTGTGGCGGATCTCCAATGCGTGCTCAAATCCAATCACTTTATCATGGTGCGCATGTGATAGTGGGAACACCGGGAAGAATTCAAGACCATATTGGAAAAGATACGCTAAATCTTAAGATGATAAATACCGTTGTTTTGGATGAAGCAGATAGAATGTTGGATATGGGATTTATCGATGTGATGGAGCATATTCTTGAGCATGTACCTAAAAAACGGCAGACGATGCTTTTTTCGGCAACATTTGGTGATGATATCGATGCACTAAGCTCAAAAATTACTAACAATCCTGAAATGGTAAAAGTTGAGGGTGTAGAGGAAAATATAAAACAAATTTTTTATCTTACGCACAAAGATCAAAAATTTGAAGCACTTTTAAAGCTTTTGAGAACCTATAAACCAGAATCTTCTATCGTCTTTTGTAACATGAAAGTTTTAGTAAAAGAGGTTGCCCAGGGTTTACAAGATGAGGGATTTGATGCACTTGATCTTCATGGAGATCTAGAGCAAATTGACCGTATAGAAACTCTTTTACAGTTTGCAAATCGAAGTTGTAGTGTTTTAGTTGCTACTGATGTGGCTGCTCGTGGACTTGATATCGATGATGTTGATGTGGTTATAAATTATGATCTTCCACGGGATGATGAGAGTTATGTCCATCGAATTGGCAGAACGGCAAGAGCTGGAAAAAGCGGCATGGCACTTTCCCTTGGCAGTAAGTTTGAATTGTCAAAAATTCCAAATGCGGAAGTGAAATATTTAGATGATTTAGATGAAGATTTGAGTATCACTTTACAAGCTTCCATGCGTACACTTTGCCTAGCTGGTGGGAAGAAAAATAAACTCAGAGCTGGAGATATCTTAGGGACACTTTGTGTGGCTATTGGATTAAATAAAGAGGATGTTGGAAAGATAAATCTGCAAGATCGTCATACTTATGTAGCGATTAAAAAAAGTGCTTTTGAGAAGGCATTTAAAGGATTTCAAAAAGAGAAGATTAAAGGGCGTAATTTTCGAGTTTTTAGGGTATAAGAAATAGCTTAACGTTGTCTTTTTGTTGTTTCTACTAAGATATATTTCAGGCTTAGGAGTTACTATGAAATATATCTTAGTTGCAACTTATTTATGGATAGGTCTATTTTTTAGTGCATGTGGAGGCGATATATCTTCTCTGACCAATACATCACAATTTTCACAGAAGCGTTCTTCAAACTTAATTTTATTAGATATCAATTCTGTTGGTCTTGGTAAGAGTGAAGGTTCAAAAGCTAAATTAACAGTTACTGGAACATTTAGTGATGAAACTACTACAGATATGACAAGTCAAGTGAGTTGGAATAGTTCAGATACAAACATAGCAACTGTTGATGAAAATGGAAGTCTGAATGTCTTAAAAACTGGAACTGTCACGATTAGTGTTGAAAAAGATGATATTGTAGATACTACAACTATTACTATAAATGATATAGATCCGATAGATGATAAACTAACCCCAGTAATAGAGAGTATTGATGAAGACATAGTTTCTTCCCTAACGGATGTGGTGTTAACCGATGAGATGCAAACTCTTCTTGATGTACACAATGATGCTAGAGAAGAAGTAGGTGTGTATAATAAACTTGCTTGGAGTGAGGCGATTGCCGTTGATGCTCAAAATTATGCAGATACTATGGCAAATAGTGGTGCATGGGAGCATGACCCTAAAAACCACGGTGGATATGTCAATGGAAGTTATGGAGAAAATCTTTATACTTCAACTGCAAAACCAACATATGCTATAGCAACTCAAGCTTGGGTGGATGAGAAACAGTTTTATATTTATGGTAATGCAGGAGATGAAAGTACTTGTGTTTCAGATGAGCAATGTTGACATTATACGCAAGTGATCTGGGAGAATACCAGCAATTCTAAGTGAAACCAATAAACCATAAAATTACAAGAAACAGACAATTGTAATTTTATGGTTTACTTCT
This sequence comes from Campylobacterales bacterium, assembly GCA_015662615.1. Lineage (GTDB taxonomy): Bacteria > Campylobacterota > Campylobacteria > Campylobacterales > QNZT01 > SZUA-1433. The sequence goes on from DQTU01000049.1 coordinate 15,536, forward strand.
AGAAATAATAAAAATTCATAAATTTTAAATAATAATTGGTTAAGCAGATGAGTTTTTAGTAAAAAATAGAGTTTTTTGAGTGGTATTTATAAATTAGACATAGCTATAGCCTTATAAAAGATTTAATCCAGATGAAGCCCATCAACATAGCCTTCAATCATTTTATGCCACAATAAATCCCAATCTAAAATATAGAAAAATGTTGTAAATGTATTTATATGTCCAAAGAAAGTAATCCTTTTTTAAGAGTGTTATTATTCTC
>DQTU01000100.1 GCA_015662615.1 Campylobacterales bacterium
ATTGAACTTTACAATGATGAAAATATTATGGTTGATATAGGTGGGTTTTACCTTAGTGATAAAGATGATCCAAAAAAGTGGCAGATACCAACTGACACGAGAATACCAGCAAAGGGATATCTACTCATCTGGGCTGATGATAAAGAAGACGAAAATGATAAAGTTTTACATGCAAACTTTAAACTCTCTTCAAAAGGGGAAAAATTAACACTTGCCGATAGAAGTGGTGTCGTTATCGATACGGTGGATTTTCCAGCACAAGTAGCGGATATATCTTGTAAAGCACTTTCCGATACTAGCATCGTTTATATGACTCCTACACCAGGTAGAGTAAACTCCGCAACACATACAGATGCAAACCGTTCTGAGAGAGTAGTTTTTAGTACAACTGCACCTGTAACGATGACAGCAGCAGCGGGTGCTACTATCTACTATACAACAGATGGTTCAATGCCTACGACGAGTTCATTGCAGTATTCAGCTCCTATCCCTGTTACAAGTACAAAAGTTTTTAGAGCAAGTGCTTTAGAATCTGGTAAGTTTTTAAGTAAAGTAGAAAACAATACATACTTTTCTAGTGCACATACAAGTACTTTACCGATTGTTTCATTGACGACGGATGAAAAATACCTTTTTGATAGTAGTATAGGTATCCATACAAATTATAATGAAGAGTGGAAAAGACCTGTGCATCTAGAGTATTTTGAGAGTGACCATAGTGAAAAGTTTTCAACTAGCCTTGAGTTTGCTATAGGTGGACAATCTTCACGAGCACATACTAAAAAGTCATTTGAGTTTGAGTTTGATAAAGATTATGGTGTGAAGTCATTGGAAGATACAACATACCAACTCTACCTTAGTAAAAATTTAGCAAAAATAAAAGATTTTAAGATTCGTTCAGGAGACCATGGATATGGCATAGGAGATATTTTAGCAACTGAAATAGTACGAGATGGTAACCTAAATGTTGATTATCAGGCGCATAGAACGGTACAAATGTTTATGAATGGTGAGTACTGGGGTGTATATAACTTTAGAGAGAAAAAAGGGGTAGATTATCTAGTTTCAAATTATCCTGATATAGATGAAGATAAACTAGACCTCATCAACAACAATGGTTCTTTTGCAAAGCATGGAACATTTGATGATTATGCGACTTTACGAGACAGGGCTAGAGATTATACGCAGGCTACTGAAGTGTTGAATTTGATAGATGAAACAAGTTTTATCGATTATATGTGTGTGATGCTTTATAGTGGAAACAGAGATTGGATATGGTCAAATAGTAGGGCTTGGAAAGAAGACACTATAAGTCCAAAATGGCGATGGATGTTAGATGATGTAGATGAAGGTTTTAATAATGATGTTCTCAATAAAAATAGCTTTACAATGCTTCAGTTACCAACACACAGAAGTGCTTTAGCAAATACCTTTATCACACTTATGAGAGATGCCACCTTCAAAGCAAAGTTTGATGCTAGGTTTACTTTGTTGCTAGATACACTATTTTCAGCAGAGGCTATGCAGACACGTATAGATAAAATCATAGATGAGCGAAAAGATGAGATAACTAAAGATAGTCGATTTAGTACTAGCCAATCTATTTTTGATGCCTATGTTACTGAATTGAGTAATTTTGCACAGGAGAGAAGTGCTATTGTTAAAGTACAACTAGAGAATTTTGTTCCCTAGTTGTCATAACTTTTAATATAGTCTTCAAAAAGATAACGATGATCTTTTGGGATGGTGTTGTAAACCATGTTTGCCAAGTCTCTTATCTCCCAAAGGGCTGATTTGTCGCTTCTGAGTCCTATGAAGTTTTGAAGACTTCGTGCATTCACTGTCCAAGTGAGTTCTGTTTTATAGCTTTCAGGTAGACAGAACTTTGCTTTATCGTTAGCGATACCTGCTTGTAAAACCAAACGCAAGTTTTCCAAAGCTTTGATACTCATCTCATCTACCATCTCCACACCTGTGAAGACAAGGTACTTTTCAGCTCTTTTTTTATCTTCTAGTGTGAACTCTTCTTCGCTTTTTAACTCTTTGAGGGTGTATCTTGTTGACTTGACTGATAAAGAAGCCATTCTATGTCGGGCAAGTTCTTGAAGAAGGGCGCGTGAGATATCTTCTAGGTAGAAAGTGTAAACAAGATGCTCAAGTGTTGAAGCGTGTTTAAACTTGTTTCCTACTCTGTCGATGAGTTCTCTATCTTTTTCACCGCCATTGTCACTCTTATCAAAACTTTGCCAACAAGTTCGGATGGCAGTGGCGCAGACTACGAGTGGTGTGTGGTGATGTAGGGTAACTTTCATAAAAAAACTCCAAATATTTTGCCAATCTTACTAAAAATCAACTAAAATTCATATTTGCCAATCTATAGGTTAGAGTAATTTTTTTAAGGGATAGTTTTGTTTAAACTTATCATGATAGTCATATTGTTTTTTACGAGCACTCTTTTTGCTAAAGAAAACAGAGAATGCGATATGGTCTCTTTGGTGATGGAAACGAAAAGCAGGTAGAAGTATTTGAAGTTTACAAAACCCTATATCAAGTTGCTCTATGTTGTAGCGACTAACAAAGACAGATATTTATAGATGGAACTAGTGAATTAGAAGGTAAAAAGCTGTGGTCCTTAAAACTATGCTATTTATGAAATCTTGAAAGATAGTTATCAAGATATTGAGGTGCTCGAAGTGCTTTATGTCAAAGAAGCGCTACAAATGGTCAAGGAAGAAAAGTGTTTGCATATGTAGACTCTATCGCGTCGATTCGAGATGCTTTGACTCGGCATGGTTATCATGATAGCATCAATATATCAGGAAAACTAAATGAAGCTTTAAATCTTTCTGTAGGTGTTGGTAATGATGACGCTATGTTGTATGAGATACTTTCTAAAGCTGTGGTAGTTTAAGTGAAGAAAATATAGAAAACCATACAGTAAGATGGACAAATGTAGTGCATCATTATAGCGTAAATTATGATTTAATTTGGAAGTTAATTTTGCTTTTTTTTATTATACTAAATGTGCTTTCTTGGAATGATAGAGAGTATGGATACAGAAAATGGGTCTAAACTCTCTATTTGTGATAATGGGGGAGGGATACCTCAAGAAATATTAGAGAAGATATTTGATTCTTACTTTTCCACAAAGAGTGAGAAAATGGTATTGGGCTTGGGCTATATATGTCTAAAACCATTGTAGAAGAACACCATAAAGGTATCTTAAACGTAGAAAACAGAGATGATGGAGTCTGTTTTAGCGTAGAGATTTTTTCATAAAATAACAATACTACTTATAATTCAATAAATTCAAAGCAATAATTACCAATAATACTCTTAATAAGCAAATTCATGGGGATGAAGATGAAACAAAGTAAAATAGAACATTTAGAAGAGTCAGTCAATAACTTTGAGGTACTATTTCATAGTACGAGAGACATTGTTGCCGTTGTAGATAGACATCTAAATATCGTGATGATTAATCAAGCAGGTATAGATACGTTTGGATATACAGAAAAAGAGATTTATAATCTTAAAGTTGAACATTTTACCGAAGTAGATAATGGAAATATCATATGGCTATTGCGGAAGTTTAAATCAAGCATTACGTTTGAGTTAGATTTGTATACTAAAGCGGGAGAAGTTGTCAATCTTTTTGTCAAAGGTAAAGACATCACGTACAAAGGAAAATCTGCTCGGGTTATCATCCTCACTAACCTCACCAGTATCAAAAGATCACAACAAAACTTAGTAGACTTAAACCGTTCTCTTGAAGAGAGGGTGGCTAAAGAGGTTGAAAAAAATCGGCAAAAAGATAAACAGATGTTAGCACAGTCTCGGCTGGCACAGATGGGTGAGATGATATCTATGATAGCCCACCAGTGGAGACAACCTTTAGGGGCTATATCAGCTGTGAGTATCGATATGAAACTTTCTATGATGATGAGAAAGTATGATTTAGAGCAAGAAGAGCAAAGAGAAGAGTATCACACTTATATGGATGGTCAGCTAGATGATATAGAAAAATATGTACAACATCTTACGGTGACGATAGATGATTTTAGAGATTTTTATAAACCAGATAAAGAGTCTGAAAAGATGACTATTTGTACACCTTTAGAAAAATCACTAGATATTTTAAAAGGGATAGTAGAATCAAATGATG
>DQTU01000334.1 GCA_015662615.1 Campylobacterales bacterium
AGCTGTTAATAATTTTAACTCTAAAGGAGAAAAACGGTTACAAAAGGTATCATGAGTCGGTGGAATTAAAAAATCTGATTTAGTGTCTTGAAAAAAGGGTGCATTATAGTGCAAAAGATAGAGAAAATTTAGACTCCCTTTTACAAAATATTTGTTTTTTATAAAGCAAAATATTATAAATCAAAGTCGATTAGAATTGATTAGAATTTTTATGAAGTATTTTGATTTTTATAAATATGATATAATCAAACAAAATTTTTAAGGATATTAATTGTGCGATTAACCTCTTTGGAGAGAGAAGTTCTGAAATCAAGTATTACCGCTTTTGATAAATACTCTAAGATATATCTTTTTGGTTCAAGAGTTGATGACGATAAAAAGGGTGGGGATATTGATATTTTGATAGTTTCTGACAAGATCACAAGAGCCGATAAAAGAGAGATTAGATTGGATTTTTATGAAAAATTTGGAGAGCAGAAACTTGATATCATTATAGATGATGGTAGCTTTAGTAAGCCTTTTTCCAAAATTGCACTTAAAAATGGAGTATCTTTATGAGTGTTGAGAATTTAGAAAAAAATATAGCTTTTTTGGAAAAACAGATATTTTGGCTAGATCTATCTATTAGCGAGTGTCAAGAGATAGGTATAAAAAAAGAGTATACGACTGATGAATTTGGTAGATTTGAGACACTTTGTAGTAGATTTGCTAGAAGTATAGATTTTTTAGTGAGAAAAGTGTGGCGAAGTATTGACGATTATGAGTTTGAGCAACAGGGTACTTTGATAGATGTTGTTAACAATGCACATAAAAGAGATCTATTTGATGATATTCAAGAGGTTCGTATGATCAAAGAGATTAGAAATGATATAGTGCATGAATATATAGATGATGGTTTATTGGATGTGTTGGAAGATGTTTTAAGCTTTAGTGAAAAATTGATTTTTATTATGCGTACTACTTTAAAATATACTCATGAATTAAAATAGCTGTAAGACTTTCTCTCTATCTCTTTACAACTAAATCAATTCTGCTATAATACCTCCTCAAAACATCATACATGGAAAACAATTTGAAAAATTTAATTATCGTTGAGTCACCAACCAAAGCTAGGACTATTGAAAATTTTCTAGGAAAAGATTATACAGTTATCGCAAGTAAAGGGCATATCCGCGATCTCCCTAAAAGTTCTTTTGGGATTAAAGTGGAGGATCAGGTATTTATCCCTGAGTATCGAGTCGGTAGAGACCATGCTAAAATCGTTAAAGAGATTAAGACTTTAGCGAAAAAGAGTGATCGTGTTTATATTGCGACGGATGAGGATCGTGAGGGTGAGGCTATCGGTTTTCATATCGCTACGGCAATTGGAGAAGATCCTGCTGAAATACCTCGTATCGTTTTTCATGAGATTACTAAAACGGCGATAAATCATTCGCTTGAAAATCCAAGAAAAATAGACCTTGATAGTGTGAATGCACAACAAGCTAGACGACTACTAGATAGAATAGTGGGTTATCGTTTATCTCCACTTATCGCTTCAAAAATTCAAAAAGGTTTGAGTGCGGGTCGTGTTCAAAGTTCTTCTTTGAAAATTGTAGTTGACAAAGAGCGGGAGATAAAAGCTTTTATCCCTGTTGAGTACTGGTCACTAGATGCTTTGTTTGAAAAAAATATCGAATCTGTCATGGTTGAGTTTGAGGGCAAAAAAATTGATAAGATGACAATTTCTGCTGGAGATATTGCTAAAAATGCCAAAGAGATTATCGAAAAAGAGAGTTTTATCGTTGGTTCTTTAGAGAAAAAACAGAGAAAAACTTCATCAAACCCACCGTTTATGACTTCTACTATCCAGCAAACTGCCTCTTCGGTTATAGGGTTTAGTCCAAGAAAGACTATGATGGTTGCACAAACACTTTATGAGGGTGTAAAAACTGACAATGGTGTGACGGGTGTGATAACCTATATGAGAACGGATAGTCTGAATGTTGCGGCTGAAGCTATCGAGGGTGCGAGAGAACACATTTTAAGCTCTTATGGAGATAAATACTTACCAAAAGAGGCAAAATATTATAAATCAAAATCAAAAGGAGCACAAGAGGCTCATGAGGCTATTCGTCCTACAATTTTATCTTTTACACCACAAATCGCAAAGAGTTTTTTAAAACCTGATGAGTTGAAACCTTATACGCTGATTTATAACCGTTTCATTGCTTCTCAAATGACAGATGCACTTTTTGAGTCTCAGTCAATTATCTTTGAGAGTAAGAGTTCTAAGTTTAAAGCAAGTGGTAGAAAGCTTGTGTTTGATGGTTTTTATAGAGTTTTAGGATCAAGTGATAAAGATAAATTGCTTCCTACTCTTGAAAAAGGTAAAGAGGTGGAGCTTAGTGAGTTAAAAGCGAACCAACATTTTACAGAACCACCATCACGATACTCAGAAGCGAGTTTGATTAAAAAACTAGAGTCTTTGGAAATTGGTCGTCCATCTACTTATGCACCAACGATTTCTCTTTTGACTTCAAGAAGTTATATCGAGATTGAGAAAAAACAGCTTATTCCTACTGAAAATGCTTTTAAAGTTATTGAGCTTTTGGAGAAACATTTTGCGAAGATCGTTGATAGTAGTTTTACTTCTGCCATGGAAGAGGATTTAGATGAGATTGCTGAGGGTAAGAAAGATTGGCAAAAAGTCCTTTGGGAATTTTATGATCCATTTATCAAAGAGATAGAAGATGGCAAGAAAAATATCAAAAGCCAAAAGATTGCTATTCCTACTGGAGAAAAATGTCCAAAATGTGGGGAAGAGTTACTGAAAAGAAAAGGTCGATACGGTGAGTTTATCGCATGTAGCGGTTTTCCAAAGTGTAAATATACTCAAAATGTAGATGGCGAGGGAAATGTAACAGAGAAAAAAGTGTTACCAATCCTTCCTGATGTTCCATGCCCAGAGTGTGGTAGTGGAATTGTAGAGCGAAAATCTCGTCGTGGGAAGTTTTATGGCTGTTCAGCGTATCCAAAATGTAAATTTATCTCAACTTACACACCAACTACGAAAAAGTGTGAAGCTGATGGGTGTGGATATATCATGGCTAGTCGAACACTTCGTAAAAAAGAGATTTTTGAGTGTATCAAGTGTAAAAACAGAGTGGATGCATAATTGATTTACCTCTGTGCGATTAGCAATATTTCTAGCGGAAGCTGTAGCGAAGATTGCTCTTTTTGTACACAGAGTGCTAGATATCATGCTGACATTGAAACTTATCGACAAAAGAGTATTGAAGAAGTTGTAAAAGAAGCAAAAAAAGCTAGAGAGAATAGGGCGATAGGTTTTTGTCTGGTTACGGCTGGAAAAGGTATGACGGATTCAAAGCTAGAGTATGTTTCACGCACAGCTATGGCAGTAAAAAAAGCACTTCCTGATCTAAATATCATTGCATGTAATGGAACTGCTACGCTTGAAGAGTTAAAAGAGCTTAAAAATTGTGGTGTTGGAAGTTATAACCACAATTTAGAATCAAGCGAAAACTACTATAAACAAATCTGTTCTACACATACTTGGGATGAACGATATCAAACATGTGAAAATGTCAAAGTTGCAGGACTAAACCTTTGTAGTGGCGGGATATTTGGTATGGGTGAGCGTATTGAGGATAGACTTTCGATGATTTCTTCTTTAAAAGAGCTACAGCCTGCTTCAATTGCTATGAACTTTTTTCATCCCAATGAGGCTCTTCCTATAAAATCTAATTCTCTTAATATTGAAGATGCATTTAATTTGATAAAATATATGAAAAAAGAGTTAAAGGATTCTCGTATTATGGTTGCAGGTGGGCGTGAGCGTATGTTTGGTGATAGAGTAACTGAAATTTTTAAAGCAGGTGCAAACTCTATTGTGATTGGCAATTATCTCACAACTAGTGGGGAAGCTCCAAACAAGGATATTGAGATGATTGAGTCTTTAGGACTCGAAATAGCACAAACTTGCGATGGTTAGTGAAGTTTCGATTATAGTCACGATTTCCGTGATTATATTTATCTCTCCTTATTTATCAAAAATTCTTAATATTCCCACAACGCCTTTAGAAATTGTTCTTGGATCTTTTGCAGGTTTTTATGGGCTCATTGGATATAACCATCTTTTTGAGCTAATAGCTGAGGTTGGATTTTTTTATCTGATGTTTTTAGCTGGTACTGAGGTAAACTTAAGAGTTTTTCAAAAAGAGGATAAATCCACTATGCAAATGGGCATGGTTTATATCATGCTTCTTTATTTGCTCTCCTTTTTGGTATGTAAAACTTTAGGATTTAGTGATATTTTTATTGTCATGTTGCCTCTTATTTCCATTGGTTTGATTGTAACACTTTATAAAGAGTTTGATAAAGATACAAAATGGCTCCATCTTGCTATGACCATTGGTGTTTTAGGAGAACTTATCAGTATTGTGGCTCTTACTATAACGGGAGCAGCATTGGAGCATGGCATAGGTATAGAGCTTTATAAATCTCTTGGGCTTTTGATACTCTTTGTCTTTTTAATTGCTTTTATTTTTAAAATCTTGAGGTTGATTTTTTGGTGGTATCCAGAGTTAAAAACATATCTCATTCCAATTTATTCAGATAAAGATGAAAAAGATATTAGACTCTCCATGGCAATATTTTTTCTGATGATTGCAGTTATGTTAGTACTAGATTTAGAAATTGCTTTTGGGGCATTTATTGCAGGTGTATTTATCGCAACATTTTTTGAGTATAAAAAAGAGCTTCCTCATAAGCTTTCTACTTTTGGATTTGGTTTTTTGATTCCTATCTTTTTTGTATATATTGGTTCCACCTTTGATATGGAGTCACTTTTCAAAGAGGGCTTGGTGCTTCAAGCATTGCTCATAACTATTGCTATGATTTTTATTCGGATGGTGGCATCAATTTCACTTCGTGGACTTTTAAGCTCTTATGAGATATTTTATTTTGCACTGTCACATTCGATGCCATTGACTCTATTAATTGCTATTGCAACGCTAGCGTATCACAACAACAGTATTGATCAATTTCAATATTATGCCTTTATCTTGGCAGGTCTATTTGAAGTAATTATCATTATGGTAGGAATAAAAATATTGCATAGGTTAGAGCTTAATAAAGTTTAACTAAGTATCCGTAAGATTTTTTTGTAATTTTATAGCGATAATTTTTTGCCAATTTAAAAGTAGTTCTGTAAAAATAGTCATGATGACCAACTTTTAAATGTTTCACATGTGAAGCGTATATCTTTTTAGAAAATGGAGGCACAACATCAAATCGTTCAAAATCAAATGCAAGACGATTTGGATGAGTGAGTTTTAAATGTTGTAGTTTTTCATCCTTGGTTATAATTTTAATGGTATTTTTATAAATGCTTATTTTTGTAAAATCTCCATTATAAATTAGTTTAGATTTGGCTATAACTCTATGAACTTTTTTCTTTTTTACTTTTTTGGGTTTTATAATTGGTTTTTTAACAACAGTTGGAATAGTTTTTTGAATCTCCACCTTAGGGATTTTCATTGGAAGCTTTTTGACTTCTACTTCTTTAACAACTTTAACTTTAACAGGTTTTTGTATGATTAATTTTGGAAGTGTTAGTTTTGGTTCTTCAACCATTTCTTGTTGCGAAAATGGATTTTCTCTAGCACTTAACGAAAAAATTAAAACAACTAATATGAGAATTATTTTTTTCATTCTTCCTCCTCTTTCGGCAGAAGACTTTTCAGTTCAAAATACTCTTTTTGAAGAGCCGCATTTTCATACTGAATTTTATTGATCTTCTCTTCAAAATGTTTTTTATCTTTTTGTAATGAGCGATAAACTTCTAAGGAGTTTTTCCCAAAAAGCGTCTCACCGATAAATATAGCCGCTACGATAACAGATAAGACTATGAGAAGATTTTGTACCAATGATTGATCACTTTTGTTGGTAACTCTATCTTCTACAATCTCATCCGTTATATGACTCATGTATTAGACCTATTACAATGCAAGATCATTTATATTTTTCTCCATTTTCAGCCATATTTTTGCCTTGTTCAATCATAAAATCCTCGAAATAACTAGTTATTACTGTGGTTTTTCTCAATCACAAGACAAAAATCTGACTAAAACTGAAAAAAATCTAAACAATATTGTATCGCAAGAGGTCTATTAAAAGAGCTCTTTTCCTAAAAATTCAGAAAAACCAAGATCTTGCTCAATTTCTAAAAGTTTATTATATTTTGCTGTTCTCTCACCACGTGCCGTTGATCCTGTTTTTATTTGACCTGTATTTAAAGCAACTGCAAAATCAGCGATAAATGCATCTTCACTCTCACCACTTCTGTGACTCATAACACATGTGTAACCATTTCTTTGAGCCAATCTAACAGTAGTCATAGTTTCAGTAATTGATCCTATCTGATTTGGTTTGATAAGGATTGAGTTTGCGATATTTTTTTCAATTCCCTCTCTTAAAATTTTCTCATTGGTTACAAAAAGATCATCTCCAACAAGTTGTACTTTATCTCCAAGCTTCTCAGTTAATATCTTCCAACCATCCCAGTCATCTTCATCAAGTCCATCTTCGATAGATACGATAGGGTATTTTGCACACAAGTCTACATAATAGTCAACTAACTCAGCTGAACTAACTACTCTGTTTTCAGCATCTAACTTATATCCACCATCAGTTTTAAGCTCACTTGCTGCAACATCTAGTGCGATTGCGATATCTTCTCCAGCTTTATAACCCGCTTTTTCAATAGCACTCATGATAACTATGATAGGCTCTTCATTATTTTTTAGGTTTGGTGCAAATCCACCCTCATCTCCAAGTGCAGTACTCTCACCCATATCTGCGATAATTTTTTTAAGTGTATGATAAACTTCAGCACAAGCTCTTAAAGCCTCACTAATTGAATCAAAGTTTACTGGCATGATCATATACTCTTGGAAATCCACGCTATTGTTTGCATGGCTTCCACCATTGATGATGTTAAACATCGGTACTGGAATCGTTACAGCATTGCTACCGCCAAGGTATCTGTAAAGTGGGATATTTAGACTCATAGCACATGCTCTTGCTACTGCCATAGATACACCTAAAACTGCATTTGCACCAAGGTTTCCATAGTTCTCAGTTCCATCGAGTTGTTTCATAATCGCATCTACTTCAGCTTGGTTAAATGGAGAAACTCCAACTAACTCATCTGCGATAAGAGTATTTACATTTTCAACGGCTTTTAAAACACCTTTTCCCATGTATCTATCATCTTCATCTCTAAGCTCTAATGCTTCTCTTTTTCCCGTACTTGCACCTGATGGCACGATAGCGTTTGCCGTCGTCCCATCACTAAGTGTTACTGTTGCTCTTACCGTTGGATTACCTCTACTATCTAGTACCTCATCAGCGTATACATCATCAATATAGATCATTGATCATTCTCCCTTATTTTTTCTTTTTTGTATCCTCTTCCTTCTCTTCATCAGGAATTGACATAACTTCATCTAACCCCATAGCATTTTTTATTCCCTTTTCTATCTCTTGTGCTAATTCTGGATCCTCTTTAAGCAATGCTTTGACATTTTCACGCCCTTGACCTAGTCTTTTATCGCCATAAGAAAACCAAGCACCACTTTTGTCAATTATATCTAGTTTAACCCCATAATCAACTAACTCACCCTCACGAGATATACCCTCTCCAAACATGATGTCAAATTCAGCCAGTTTAAAAGGAGGTGCTACTTTGTTTTTAACAACTTTTGCTTTTACTCTATTTCCTATATTCTCATCACCTTGTTTCAAAGTTGCTATTCTTCTGATATCTATTCTTATAGATGAGTAAAATTTCAATGCATTACCACCCGTTGTAGTCTCCGGAGAACCATAACCCATCATACCGATTTTCATACGAATTTGGTTGATAAAGATAACCGTTGTATTCATTTTATGAAGAACACCTGTAAGTTTTCTAAGAGCCTTACTCATAAGTCTTGCTTGAAGTCCTACCTGCATATCTCCCATGTCACCATC
>DQTU01000038.1 GCA_015662615.1 Campylobacterales bacterium
ATTCCAGGAAAAGGGGTAGTCAAAAGAAATAAATCACAAACAGATTATTTTACCATCTCTTCACTGCTTGAACCTTTAGGCTATACGACTTCATTTATTTACGGTGGAGAGAGTCGCTTTGATAACATGAAGGGCTGGTTTATGGGGAATGGATTTGATAAGATTGTAGACCGTGAAAAGTTCTTAGATCCCAAATTTGTAGGTACTTGGGGTGTTTGTGACCAAGAGGTTTGTATAAGTGCCCATGATATGTACAAAGAACTTCACGCTAAAAATCAAAAGTTTGCTTCCGTCATCTTTTCAACTACCAATCACTCTCCCTTTGATTTTCCAGATGGTAAAATCACTTTGATGGAGGGAGTCAAAAAGAAAAGTGTCGAAAACGCCATTAAATATGCAGATTTTGCCATCGGAGACTTTATCGAAAAAGCTAGAAAAGAGGCGTATTATGAGGATACTATCTTTGTTATTGTTGCTGACCATAATGTCAGAGTTTTTGGCGATGATGTGGTGCCCGTTGATATGTTTAAAATTCCAGCACTCATTTTAGGAAAAGATATCAAACCAGAGTTTTACGACAAGCTCTCCACACAACCTGATGTACTTGCTACGGTACTTGACCTCATGGGACTAGATCTAACCTATCCAATCATGGGACACTCCATATATAGTGATAAAAAAAGAGAGTTGGCACTTCTACAATTTAATGATTTTTATGCACTTCGAGTAAAAGATAAAGTAGCAGTTATTCAACCTAAAAAAGAGACTATGACCTATATGTATAAAGAGAAACATCTGCATCCAATAGAACAGACGAGGAGTTAGAAGAGGATGCATTAGCGTTTATTTTAGTTCTAAATCATCTGTATCAAAACAAACTCTATAGATGATTATTTGATGATATCAATGGTTTCCAAAATAGAGTTAACGCAGTAAGTAGCACCTTTTTTATCACTACAGTCAGAGGAAATTAAAATCGTATTTTTAACCCCTGCATTGTAAGCCGCATCGATATCACTTTTTTTATCGCCAATCATCCAAGAAGTTTCCATATCGATATCAAACTTCTCACGAGCTTCCAAAAGCATTCCAGGAGCTGGTTTTCTGCATCCACATCCACTATCTGGGTCATGGTGGCAGTGGTAAACCTCATCGATAAAGATCTCTCTCTTCTCTAATGCATCCAGCTTCCAAGCGGTTACCGTTTCAAAATCTTCACTAGTGTAATAACCCCGCCCAATTCCTGATTGGTTGGTCACCACAATCAGTAAAAAACCAAGTTTTTGATACTTTTTTAAAACTTCAAAAATTCCATCACAAAACTTAAAATCGTCAATTTTACACACATAACCATGGTCTACATTTATCACACCGTCTCTATCTAAAAAAAGTGCTCTATTTTTCGCCAAGTTCAAACTCTAAATCATTTTTCAAGTAGCTAACCTCAGCTTCGTTTTCAAAATCAGGCTTAGTATACTTTATCAAATACTCTGCCATCATAAGATACTTCTGCCCCTCTTTTTTATTATCAAGTGCATTTTTCAGAACTTTTCCCAAATAATAATTCGCATAAAAATTATAAGGATGGCGCTGAACAATGCGTTTAAGTCTATTTGCAGATGTGTGCGTAAAGTCTAAATTACCATCACAGATTGCTAAAAGGATATCTATCTTTGTCTGATTTTCATCCAATTCAAGACTTTTTTCATAAGAAAATCTAGCTTCATTAAAGATCCCAATCTCAAAGTAGGTATCTCCAAGCTCGTTCCAAAGCTCGCAATCATTATCTCTTGCAGCAATCTCTTTAAGCCGACTAAGTCGAAGCGCTAAATCTAAAATTTTTGAAATTTTCTGTTTCTCTACAAACTTAGGATTTAAAACATACGCCCTTCGAATAAGGTCAAATCCCTCAGAAACTTTATCCGTTCGAAGATAAACAGAGGAAAGCTTAATCATACACTCCACATTTCCAGGGTTTTCATTAAGAATTTTTTCTAAAAATGACTGCTTCTCTTCTGTCTGATTCTCTTTTATAAAGAAGTAATCCTTGCATACAGGGAACTCCTTCGCTTCAAGATTGAGACTCATAAAAAAAAGAAGTAAAACTGCGATTTTTAGCCTATCCATTAAATTTTATATTCCTTAAAGCTTAAATAGTAAAATATTTTTTTACCTTGTTTTATATGTTTATTATATAGATAAATGATTAAAATTCATTATTGCATATATTTAATTTATTCATTTTAAGGAAAGTGCAAGTTTAACCCAGATTATACAATAGAACATTTTATAATCTGGGTTCTAATCAGGTGGTCCATAATTTTTCTCTTTATGCCTCTTCACAGCCTCTTTTTTCTTATTTTCCAACGCCGCAGCATCTCGAAGTTCATCCACCCCGTCATGTCGAACACCATCTAAAAATTTCTTCTCATCATCAAATTGTCCTGTTTTAAGACCCCAAAGAAGTCCAAAAAGACCGATAACTCCTAAAAAGGTTGAAACACCTATCATCAAAGCAACTATGCCACTACTCATTAAATCCCCTTTTTATACGCACTGCATTGGCAACAACCAACAGTGAACTAAGTGACATGGAAAGTGCTGCCACCAGCGGTATCACATATCCTGCCATGGCCAATGGTACTGTAAGAACATTATAAACAAGTGAACCCACTAAATTTTGTTTTACATTTCTATAGGTTTTTCGGCTGAGTTTCAAAGCTTCACTCAAAGAGCTCATTTTATCATCCAAAAGTACGATATCACTTACATCTATCGAAATATCTGAACCACTTCCTATAGCAATGGCAATATCACTCTTTGAGAGTGCTAACGCATCATTAATACCATCTCCTGCCATGACAACCACTCTCTTCTCATCATGGTAACGGTCTACGATATCTGCTTTATCTTTTGGATAAAGTGAGTGATAAATCTTCTCTATTCCAACCTCTTTAGCGATACTATTTGCTACTTTTTCATTATCACCTGTTAACATCGCCACCTCAAAGCCCATCTTTTGAAAATAAGCGATACTCTCTTTTGCATCCTCTTTGGCACGATCACGCAGTTCATAAACAGCAACTACTTCATTATCGATAACAAATGCAAAGATAGAGTTTTCGCTATCCATTTCTAACGCAACTCCTCGCTCTTCTAAAAGTCGCATATTTCCACCAAAAAGTTTTTTTCCCTCAAACTCCGCTTCAATCCCTCTAGCTTCAATATTTTTAGAATCTGTTAAAGTATACTCTTTTGAATCCTCTGGCAAAAACCTCACGATCCCTCTGCTTATAGGATGAGATGAGCTCTTCACAAGTGAATAGAGAAGATTGGTATCAAACTCTTTATATATCTGATGCTCTACCACATCAGGTTTCCCCTCAGTAATCGTCCCTGTTTTATCCAACAACAAAACATCACTCTTTGCCATCGTCTCCAAATAAGTTGCTTCTTTAAACAAAATACCTCGTTTTACTCCAACCCCAAGCCCAATAAGCGTTGCAACGGGCGTAGCCAAACCCAAAGCACATGGGCAAGCGATAACAATGACAGAGATAGAGATGATAAGCGCTTTTTCAAAACCTGCATCTGCGATATACCAACCCACAAAAGTAGCAATAGCCAAAAGTAAAATCACAACAGAAAAATGACCAGAAATCTCATTTGCCAACTTTTCAATCTTTGGTTTTTTCGTGATAGAGTCCTCTAGTAGCGTAACGATTGTTGATAACATGGAGGTGCTAAACTCTTTTGAAGAGCGATAACGAATAACACTATCTAAGTTCAAACATCCACTGATAAGCTCATCTCCTACTTTTTTATAGATAGGTTTAGATTCTCCACTCAAACTTGACTCATCAACAGAACCCTCTCCACTTATAATGCTTCCATCAATAACAATTTTTTCACCGGCTTTTATCTCTATAATATCTCCAACCTCAATCTCTTCAACACTCACAACAAGTTTTTCACTACCTTTTATAACTATAATTTCCGTAGGGATAGAGCTTGTCATGGTATCTAAGGTATCAATAGCTTTTTTCTTACTCAACACTTCCAAATATTTACCCACAAATATAAAAGTAATAATCATCACAACAGAATCAAAATAGACTTCTCCAACACCTGTAACCATGACATATATAGAGTAGATATAAGCTAGAGTTGCCCCCGTAATTATCAAAAAATCCATATTGATAAAACGGTTTTTCAACCCAAAATAAGCACCTTTAAAATAGACCCAACCTGTATAAAACAAAACGGGAGTCGCCAAAACAAACTCTGCGATATTTAAAACATTTTTCATATCATCTGCGATACCACCAAAGTAACCAGCATATTGTGCGATGGCAAGCCACATGATATTCATCGTCCCAAAGATACCTACAAGAAGTCGAGAATAATAATCTTTTCTAGCCTTGTTTGCACGCTCTTCTTGTGCTCTTGTATCATATGGGTAAGCATTGTAACCGATGGATTGAATTTTTTGGATAATTCCTGAGAGCTTAATAACGGACGAATCCCAAACAACTTTTGCTTTGTGGTTTGTGTAATTTATATCCGCTTCAATAATTCCGTCTGTTTTATGCAGCACTTTTTCATTCAGCCAGACACAAGCAGAACAATGAATCCCTTCGATAATGAGACTAACCTGAGAAAATCCATCTTTTTCTACGATATACTTTTTAGCAAACCCTTCATGGTCAAACTTCTCTAAATCTTCTGAAACCCCAGTTGCAGGGTCAAGCTTGACATTTCCGACTTTTTCATAAAAGCTATCCAATCCTTCATCTTTCAAAAGATGATAAACACCTTGACAGCCGTTACAACAAAAATAGAGCGTTTTATCACCGTCCTCTTCTGCTATTAAAACATCTTTTTCAAACTCAAGCTGACAATGATCACACGCAATTTTCCCCAAATTTGCACCTTCCCTATATAAAATTGCCCTCATTATAGATGATTTTTACTTTTGACTTGACAAATTTAATTATCTTTGGATAGAATGTCATCACTTACTTTTTCTATAGCTACTATTTCTATCATTAGAAAAACACTACATTAAACATAAAAATTCCAAAAGAGAGAACATGGATAAATCGCCAAATACAAAAGTCCCGCAAAAACCTCGTCAACATAAAAACAATAATAAAACAAGATCTCATATTCCAGTAAGCGGTCATCGCATTGAAGAGCTTAGACAACAGCCACTTGAAGAACTTTTAACCATCGCTTATGAGCTTAAAGTTGAAAATCCACATCAACTCAAACGACAAGATTTGATTTTTGAGATACTCAAAGCACAAGTTACGCAAGGTGGATTTATCCTCTTTACGGGTATTTTAGAGATTGCAAATGATGGTTTTGGATTTTTAAGAGCCATTGATGCAGATTTTAGTAACAGCAGTAGTGATGCATATGTTTCAGCAACACAAATTAGAAAATTTGCACTTAGAGTTGGAGATATTGTTACAGGACAAGTGAGACCTCCAAAAGACCAAGAGCGTTATTATGCCCTTCTCAAAATTGAAGCAATCAATTACTTGCCAATGGCAGACAGTAGAAACAGACCACTTTTTGATAACCTCACACCACTTTATCCAACAGAACAAATTAAACTAGAATACAGTCCACTAAAACTAACTGGGCGTATACTTGACCTTTTTGCACCAGTTGGAAAAGGGCAACG
>DQTU01000328.1 GCA_015662615.1 Campylobacterales bacterium
TAGAAGGCTGGATGAAGAGGTAGTTGAAGAGGCTGAAAAAGTCATCAATTTAGTTAAATCTGGCTTTTACCATGAAAAAATTGAAAAGTCTAGCAACAATGCAATAATCGATAGATTAAAAGACTCCATAAATAGTATGATAGATGATATGGATAACAAAATGAAGCTCATATCTAAAGTATTAGCTGAGTATGGAAGTGGGAACTACAACTTTAAAATAGGAGAAATAAACTCATCTGGTGCTATTAAATCTATTGTCTTAAGTCTAAGTGTTATGGGTAACAACTCTTCAGAACTTTTAGCTACCATACTAACAACTGGTGAAGAGCTATCAGACAACATAGATATTTTAAAATCTACTGCATCTAGACTTTCAAAAGCTTCATCATCTCAAGCAGCATCTTTGCAAGAGTTTACAGTCTCCATAAAAAATATTACAAAAACGATCCAAGATAATTTGGTTAAAATAGATAATATGATACAGATTTCAGATAAACTGATTGAGTCTAGTGAATATGGTAAGAAGTATGCAAACAGAACTGCTGAATCAATGGATGATATAAACTCTAAAATTATTCTTATTAATGAAGCAGTCGATATAATTGAAAATATCTCATTTCAGACAAAAATATTAAGTCTAAATGCTGCCGTAGAGGCGGCAACTGCCGGTGAAGCAGGAAAAGGTTTTGCTGTTGTTGCAGCTGAAGTTAGAAACCTTGCTTCAAAGACATCTGAAGCAGCCGATAAGATAAAAAAACTTGTTGGTTATGCTATAGAGAAGGCAAATGAGGGTAAAGATATCTCATCTCAAATGACAGAAGGGTATGATAATCTTATCGAAAAAATAAATGAGACTAAAGGGGTTATAAATGATGTTGCACAAGAGAGTAAAAACAGTTCTAAGTCTATTGAAGAGATGAGCACATCTATTGAACTTATAGATAAAGAGATTGAGAGCAATATAGCACAAATTGGTAAAATTGAAGATATGGCTAAAAAAATCGACTCTCTCTCTAAAAACCTTATGAGCGTTAAAGATTATATTAATATAGATGAGAGCCACCTAAAAGGACTTTGTAATATTGACTTTGCATTTAATGTAAATAAACTTCAACTTGGACACATTAAGTCTAAAGATACCTACTGGGATAAAGAGAGTCTGAAAAAGAGTCCTAAAGTTACCCACTATACTCAGTGCGCATTAGGTAAATGGATATTGGCTTCTGAACAGGAAGATAAAAAATATACTCATACAGAAAACTGGAATAGATTAAAAGAGGCTCATATGAATGTACATAATGGAGTACAAGACTTCATTCAAATTTACAATAGCGAAACCAAAGATGAGAGAAGATTAATTAGCAAGGCGCAAAATGTAGAAGAAAACATCGTTATTGTATTTAATGCACTTAATGAAATAAAAAGAGAAAATTGCGTTTAAGTCTAGATTTGCTTAAATTAGCTTTGGCTAGTCCTGTGTAAATCTATCTCGTGAGTGGATTGAAGA
>DQTU01000167.1 GCA_015662615.1 Campylobacterales bacterium
ACCATGTCTAGTTTTGCAATATATCTAGGAAATCCAGCAATATACTTTGGTAGATCATCTTCACTTACCTCTAAAAACTTAGCTAAAGCTTCTTCACCACCAATCTCTTCTAAAAACTCTCCACCCTCTTCCACATAGATCTCTGCTGGATTGTTTTCCAACATCTCAGTATACATCGCCCTATCCGCATCACTCATCGCAAATTGTTCACCTGCAAAGGAGAGTGTTGCTGTAAAAAGGGCTAGTGATAATATAATTTTTTTCATCTCGCTTCCTTTTATTTTTTAGGCTTGATTTTTTTCTCTTTTTCGCTTACGCCACCCATGTTATCTTTGAAAGTAACTTTGATCTTTCCCTTTTCATCAGGTACTACAAAATTGACTGAAAAGTATGGATTTGTTGAAACTGATTCCCATACCGTCATCTTTGTAAATATTTTTCCATTAAATGAAAAGTCGATATCATTGATATAGTTTGCAGGTTTGATCTTTCCTGTTTTTTTATCTTTTTGCATCCCTGTATCCATCGGATGAATTACGATAAAATCAACTTTTACAGTATCACCAGCCTTATATTTTTTCGGCTTAATTTTGATCATTGACTTTCTTTTTTCTGCCATGGTAAATCCTTCGTATAATTTTTATTTTATTTAATTGTTCAGCTTTGGTATCAACCACAACCACCGATAGTTACTTTTACACCTTTTGCAGCTTTTAAGTAAGTTCCATCACTTAAACCAACAAGTGCAATTACATCTTGAGATTGCCCTAGTTTGATTCTAGTTGCAAAATAACCTTTTCCATTTGTTGGCGTTAGCACAACATCTGCACATCTACTGTTTTGATTTTTAGCTGCAAAAACATGGATTGATTTAACATAAGAGTCTTTTGTCATAGGATGATCTACATTGACTTTAACAGGAACAACAGCTCCATTTTCAGCGATCTCTGGTACTGTTAAAGTAACTTTATCAGAATCCGTAGCTTTAACATCTCCAAGAACCGCTTTCATAGCCGTCTCTACATCCATTTGATTTGGACTAACAATTTTTGCTTTTGGTTCATCTTTAGCACTCAAAAGCGATGGTACTGTAACGATCGTTGCAACTGCAGATGCACCTGCAAAACCTTTTAAAAACTTTCTTCTTTGCATTTTATTCTCCTACTTTTATTATTTTTTTTCTGAAATGATATATGCTGTGATATCACAAATCTCTTGCTCTGTAAATAGACCTGATGTAAGGTTTACAGTCATGTGTGTGTTTTCATTATCAATTCTTGGATCTGCAATTTTTTGATATACATAAGCATGTGTTCTTGTTTTTGCATCGATAAAGAACTTCTTATAGTTTGTCAAATCTGGACCAATATTTCCAGCGCCCTTAGCACCTTCTATGTTGTGACAGGCAACACAGTTACCATACTGCTTTGGTTTTTTCTTATCACCTTTTGTGATAAATTTTGCAAGCCCTTTTGGAGGTGTTCCTTTTGCTTTTTTACCATTTAGGTTATGAAAGATAAATTCCCCTCTTGCGATAGAATCTTTATCTCCACTAAGACACCCTTTTGGCATAGTATATTTCTGTGCTGGTTTTAAAAAATCTTTTTTGATAATTTCAGCAGCAGAAGGTTGTTCAACTGCATCTATAAGCTTTTGATCTGCGGCATTTGCCGAAGTAGCTAAAATCGAAACACTCAAGATAGATCCAAGTAGTAACTTTTTACTCTTCATACTCACTCCTCTTATTAAGTTATAAGTTTTCCAAATGTCAAACTCTAGGAGAAGTTTAACAGAGAAATGTAAAAATTGTGTAAAAACTTAGGAAGTTTGATAAGTTTTTTTTATTTTTCTTTATGAATGGTAGGATTTTTTAGAGATATTTAGAGTTTAAAATGATTATCAGTTTGTATTTTTTTTCTCACATCATTTACGATAGTTTCTAACTGTTGTGCTTCTTTATCTGCAATCCACTCTTCACCACATTGCTCACAAACCATAGCTGGAACATCGCGTACAACAACTTGTTTTTTCTTGTATAGTTCATTTATATCTGGTCTAAGTCTTAACAGATAAAAAAGTTTTCTAAGATAATCTTCTCTTTTTTTGCTATCAAGATTCAACAACTTTTCATTTAGTTTTTTAAAAAGCCTATCTATATCTTTGATATGACAGAGTATTGCAATTATATTATCCGTTATATCATCACTTTCTATAAGTTTAGAACAATCAAACTCTCTTATATCTTTTACTTCATAATTATATCGTAAATTTTTCTCTTTTATTTTCGATTTGATTTTGATATCTCTACCCCCCCCTACATAAAGCACCATCTGTTGTGGAAATTCATCATAGTTTTCGTAGATTAGAGATGCATACTTTAACATCCTCTTTGGAATGAGTGTGTCATTTATAGATTGGGTTTCAAGATAAAAGAGTGTGTCATCTTCAAGTCTTGTTAATAAATCAACTCTTCGCTCTTCCACCTTTGGAAAGCTAGTTTCTAAAACTTCTTTTATCTCTTTGTTTACAAGTAGTTTTATAAGGGCTTTGGGAACATTTTGAAATAACTCTCTTAAGGTTCTATCATAAACAAATGAGTTTTTTTCTTTGGACATATTTTACTCCTAAATTGGCTTAGGAGTATTTTAGTGTAAAATTTAATTTATTTTTGATTTTATTTCATTTTGAAATGTTTTTATACTAATGTAAAATTAACTGCACAATTCAGATTTTTATTCTTCCCCATATTCACTTTTTAAACGCTCAAATATCTTTTCAATTTCTACATAGTTTGGCTCTCCCATCAATTCTATGTACTTTTGTTCATCGCAATTTTGAACTTTATTGGTAGATATTTTAATATTTCGTATGATTCCTCCACTACTCACCCCAAACTTTAGCAATCCTATCTTTTATTTTTTGAATCAACTACCTCGACCCAAGGGTACGAGGTATGGATAGGTTTTTAATTTATCAATGATGAACTCATGATAAATATTATTTATTA
>DQTU01000053.1 GCA_015662615.1 Campylobacterales bacterium
ATGATAGGAAGCCTACTCGCAGGAACAGAAGAGAGTCCAGGAGAAGCTATCACTTACCAAGGTAGACAATATAAAACCTATCGAGGAATGGGAAGCATAGGAGCTATGGGCAAAGGAAGTACTGACAGGTATTTCCAAGAAGGAACCGCTGCTGATAAACTTGTCCCTGAGGGAATAGAGGGAATGGTTCCATACCGTGGAAAAATGAGCGTTGTGATACACCAACTTATCGGAGGGCTTAGAGCATCTATGGGTTATACTGGAGCCAAAGATATACCAACTTTTCAGGAAAAAGCTGAATTTGTCGAGATAACTTCGGCTGGGTTAAAAGAGAGTCATGTTCATGATGTAACGATTACCAAAGAAGCTCCAAATTATCACGCACGGTAGTTTAAAAGGTTGGTTTTACCAACCCTACAAAGTAACATACTAAAAATAATCAGCTATTTTCCAATTATTTTTAACAGCAATATGCCCTAAAATAGCAGTCAAAATAAATGCAACAACAAACAGTATCTCAAACATTTTTAAATCCTTTTAGTTCTTCTTGTGTTCTACTTAACTTCGTAATATTGGTAAAAATACCAAAACTTGATAAAACAAATACAGAAAAAAGCATCATTTTAAAAACCAATCCATCAAGCTTAAAAGCATAAACCCAACTTCCTCCAGCAATCGCCATAAACAGAAGTAGCTTTATCTTATAAATCTCGATCTCTTTGCCTATAACTTCCAACTCTTTCATTCTATTATACCACCTTTTTCTTTGGAGGTATTTTATCATAGATTTAAAAAATGGTAAAAAAATATTTCATATTGATATATTTTTTTACTTATCTAGAGTAATTTGGATGTTTACCCAACCAATAAAACTTCCCTCTCTAAGGCTTTTTGTATATAGCTATTTAGCGATAGACCAGATTTTAGTGCATTTTTATAAAGACTTTTATGAAGTTTCGGGTCTATTCGGACATTGAACACACCTTTATATACTTTTTCAGGTTCTCTGTTTAATTGTTTGCAAGTTTCTAAATATTCATCTACTGCTTGATGAAAATTTTTCTCTAACTCTTTCGCACTTGTCGCTTCAAAAGTAACTAAATCATCTATCATCTCTAACTTTCCAAAGAAGCATTTATCATCAGAAGAGTATTCTAAAGTTGAAATATACCCTTTGTATTCTATTGTATTAGCCATTGCAAATCTCCTTTAATTTTACCTGTATCTGTTTGACAAGATAAGTTTTGAGGATATTACTAGGATGTGGTTTGTGTAAATTTATCAAATTGTCTTTCTCTTTATGATAAAACTTTACAGCCGAACCTTTACCCTGTATCTTTTCATACCCACATGAGGACAATAGTCGTTCAAGTTCCTCAAAAGTTAAATCCTTTTTTGATGGAACTTCCAGAAATTTCCTTAATAGTTTGTTCTTTGTACTCATGTAAAAATGATACCATTTATTAGTTACAAAGTCAAGATAAACATCTTATAAAATCAACTTAGCATTTGAAAAAGAGTCAACAATTGGCTATCTAATAGCTAAATATGTTACGATTTTACACATATCTTGATTATTTTTTGCTAAAATTAGGGAAAAAGGTGATTTGGTTGTAATATAATTGTGTTCGGCAGTATGTTAAAATATAAGTAAAATTAGGAGGAATAAGAATGGAAACAAAAATAAAGAATCATACTAAAAGCTTAATTGCACAAATAAAATGATTTTAATCCTCCCTTGCTATTTTCAATCTCAAAATCAAGAGAGTTAAGTGGCACATGGATGGAAATTGTTGATTTACTAATGTCTAATCCGATAGAATACATTTATAGAACCTCACTATTTTAATATTGAGAGTTCGTTAGGGTAGGAGTGAAATATTCTCTTACCTGATTTCAATAATCTTGTTATACATAAATCTCGTCTCATAATATTCGATCTAACTTTCGCCGATCCAGTTGCCACTCAAATTTGTAGTATAACTATCTGACTTGGAAACAATCTAGCTAAAATTCTAATTTAAGAAAACTAACCGATTTAGAACTTGTCCGATATATTATTTGTACTTACTCTCTTGTAAATCATAGCTTATTTGCTATGAAGTTTATTATATGAGAGTTTGTAAATTATCTTATGAAGTTTGGACAATTAGATTTTGATTTAGGAAACATGTTTAGATATCAAAGAATTGCAAAACAGATATCAAGAGTTTTAGTTAAACCTGAAGAGCGTAAGTATACTCACATTAAAAATATAATTGCAACTTTCAAAGATGTGTCTATTTCGAAATAACCCTTATAAAACTCCAACTAAATACAGATAATTTGATACGTACAAACAGCACATTTCAAAATGAAATAAAATCATCCAATAAGCAAAAAAGACTCTCTGATGAAAGAGATTGATGAAGTTAGAGAAAGGGTGCGATTTTGGCATAATGCTATCTTAACGCTGCTAACAGGATTATCAGGTATATTTTTTGGTGTCAGCCAAGAGAAAGTTACAGTAAACATTTTTATATGGGTTTTTGGCATAATAATAGTAGCTGTTTTGATATTTGGTTTGTATTGACTAGAGAAGCTTAGATATATAAGAAAGCAACTCATAAAAAAACTTGAAAAGGAAAACTGATGGGAATGAATGAAATACTATTTTTAATTATGTTGATTGTCACTTTTGCTTGGGTATTTTATAAGCTTTTGACTGAAAAGATTGAAGGGGCTTAGAGTTTATAGCATATAGAAAAAGCTCTGTTTTGAGCTTTTTCAGTTAGTGTGCAATTCCAGCGTCTTTAAACTCTTGTGCAAAAGCTCTCACTTTTGCCGCTATGTCTGTTAGTGTTTTTTGATTTTTAGGTTCTGTCGTTTGAACTTCAATGGGTAACTCTTCTTTTTCGGTCAATTTTGATGCTTCTGTAATTTCATTGGCTTCAATATTTTCAACTTTGGATATATCATCTTCACTTTGAATAACAACTTTTATTTCTGTTTTATTTACTTCATCAGTAGCTATATCTGCCAATGTTGATACATCTTTTGTCTCCTTGGCAGGTTCCTGTATATCAGGAGTCTCTTCTTGAACCTCTGCTACTTTCTCAATTTTTTCTACTACGACAGGTTCACTTGATTTAACTGCTGTATGCTTAACTTTTCTTGGTGCTTTTGCCATCTGTGAATAGCTAGTAGAAACATATAAATAAGCAATACTTGCAATAATGCTAAAAATTAAAAATATTTTTCCCATACTTAGACTCCTAATTATAAAACAAAATTTTATCTATTATAATATGATTTACTTCAAATAAGCACTCAAATACCCAACCACACTACTTTTATCCCCACTAGCATCAGCAGAAGTTCGATAATCCAACAAATCAACTGATAATTTAGCCTCTTTAGCCACTTGCAACATTGCTTTTATACCTATCATTCCACATGCTTCACACCCTTTATCTAACATAGATATATCTTTCTTCAAAATACCATTCAGACAAATATTGTCAAGTTTCTTGGCATTTTCAAGGGTATAAAAATGACTCAGATCCGTACTGATAACAACCACATTATCTCTATCTTTTAAAAGCTCATTTATAAGTTTGGCAATTTTTCTATAATCAGCTTTTCCATAAATAAACTCTATAATCTTTGCATGTGGCAAATAGTGCTTGATAAATGGCATTTGTGTTTCTGTGCTATGTTCTACGCTATGCGCTTTTTGGGAAAACTCTATCGGAAAATTCTTTTTTATCTTTTCCAAATAGTTGGTATCAATTTCCAAATCTCCACATGGAGTCTCATAAGAGTCTTGTCTGCTTCCACTCATGCCATCGATGTAAACATGATGGCTAGGACCAATGACAATAGCTCTTTTTGCTTTGCTATTTGCCAACAATCGATAAGCAAAATTTGCTGTAAATCCACTATAGATATATCCAGCATGAGGTACGATAATAGCTCGTGGAATCTCTTTTAAAAGTTTTTTATCACTCAACTTTTCATCTAACAGCATATTCCATTTTTTTATCATTTTTTCAATTTCAGAGCAACTTTTTGGGTAAAACTGCCCTCTTACTCCTGCAACTCTTTTCATTTTATCTTCTCCACACGATAGAGGTAGATTTGAGGGTTTTTCTCAAGACAATTGGTTCGCAGTCCCGCCTTTTTACAAAGATGTGTGAAAAAAGCATCAAATCTTGGAAGTTGTTCCCAAACTTGGGGTAAAAATGTAGATTGGTAATTTCCATATTTTAAAACCACACCATCCACACCAACGCGAATTTTCTTTTTTAAATCATTGATATCTTTGTATCTTAACAATTTTGGTTCACTAAGCAGTGAGATTTCAACCGTTAGATTTCTATCGTCAAATTCTGTTTGGGTTAGAGGTCTAAAACGACTGTCTTTAAATGCTGCAGATTTTGCATTGGAAATCAAATCATCTAAAAGAGTTCTGTGTGCGACAAGTGTACCGATGCAACCTCGAAGATTTTTACGCTTCTCCAATGTGACAAAAGTAGCCCCTTTTTTTGAGAGTTTTGGATAGGCTTTTAACAATTTTTCTCTATCAATTAGTTGCTTTTGTAATAGCTCTTCTAAAATTGCATCTTTTGCGATATTTATCATAAATCTATTGTCCAAGATAACCTCCTATATGGTCATGATAGCAAAAGAGAATATAATGTATAATAATCAAATACAATCGAAGGAAGTATAAATGAATGATAAAACCATTGCAATTCACGCAGGATACGACAAAGATTCACAAGCTACTATGGCAGTTCCTATCTACCAAACAACAGCTTATGAATTTCGAGATAGCGAACATGCAGCGAACCTTTTTGCACTTAAAGAGTTAGGCAATATTTATACACGATTGATGAACCCAACAACTGATGTTTTTGAAAAAAGATTTGCGGCACTTGAAGGTGGAGCAGCGGCGATTGCAACTTCAAGTGGCATGGCAGCCATCTTTAACACCATCGCCAATGTAGCAGAAGCGGGAGACAATATCATTTGTGCGAGTAAACTTTATGGTGGAACGCTAACGCTTACTTCTCATACGATAAAAAGATTTGGCATTGAGGCTCGATACTTTGATGTACATGAGCCTAAACAATTGGAAGATTTGATTGATGAAAATACAAAACTTATCTTGTTTGAAAGCATCACAAACCCAAGTATCGATGTTCCTGATTTTGAAGGCATTGTTGCTATAGCAAACAAGCATGGTATTTTAACAGCGGTGGACAATACAGTTGCAACTCCAATTTTGTGTAAACCTTTTGCTTTGGGATGTGATATCTCCGTGCACTCAACGAGTAAATATACAACAGGTCAAGGACTTGCTATTGGTGGAATTGTAGTTGAGAGCAAGACCATTCTTGAAAAGATAAAAGGTAATCCTAGATATGCACATTTTAATGAGCCAGATGCAAGTTACCATGGCTTGGTTTATACTGATATCCCTCTTCCTATCTTTTCACTTCGTATGAGACTCGCCCTACTTCGTGACCTTGGAGCAACTCCGAGTCCTTTTAACTCATGGCTGTTTATCCAAGGATTAGAGCATCTGCCACTTCGGATGAAACAACACAGCCAAAGTGCCTTAGAAATTGCGGAATTTTTAGAGACGCTTCCTATGGTTTTAAAAGTAAATTATCCAGGGTTGAAAAACGATGTTAATTTCCCTTATGCTCAAAAATACCTGAGCGGTGGATATAGTGGACTTTTGAGTTTTGAAGTGGAGAGTTTTGAAAAAGCGGTTGAGATTGCTGATAAAACAGAACTTTTTACCATGGTTGTAAATATCGGTGATAGCAAATCAATCATCACACATCCAGCAAGTACCACACATCAGCAACTTTCAACTGAAGAGTTAAAAGCGGCAGGAGTTCCTAGTGGGCTTATTCGTCTAAGTGTGGGACTTGAAGATAGTCAAGATTTGATTGAAGATTTAAAAGCGGCGTTAGAGGGTTAATTGAAAATTACAACACATGCAGAGAGATTTACCAACCCCCTCTATCTTGAGAGTGGGCGTATATTGGAGCCTTATGAACTCAAATATGAAACCTACGGTACACTTAATGAAGATAAATCCAATGTCATCGTAGTCTGCCATGCACTCACAGGAAGCCACCATGCTGCAGGTCTTTATGAAGGAGATCGTAAAGCGGGTTGGTGGGATGAGATGATTGGAGATGGAAAACCCATCGATACAGAAGCATTTTTTGTCATATGTGTAAATGTTATCGGAAGTTGTTTTGGTTCCACTGGGCCTATGAGTCCCAAGTACCCTTCAAGTGATCTTTATCGAATGAAATTTCCAGTCATAACTATTAGCGACATGGTAAAAGCACAAAGAATTCTTTTTGATCGTCTAGGTATACACAGAGCACATGCTATCATCGGTGGCTCCATGGGAGGTATGCAAGCTCTATGTTTTGCAATAGAACATCCCAATTTTGCATCCAAGCATATTATTTTAGCATCCACTTATGCCACAGGGCCTTGGGCAATTGCTTTTAATAAAGTAGCACGAGAAGCGCTGGTTCAAGACCCTGATTTTAAAGATGGTTTTTATGACCCAGTCGAGATTAAAGAGTCTGGACTTTCAGGTCTTGCTACGGGACGCATGTGTGGGTATATATCCTATCTCAGTCCCGACTCCATGTGTAAAAAATTTGGTAGAAATTATGTGCAAACTGATGGTTTATATGAACTATTTGGAAAATTTGAAATTGAGAGATATTTGGATTATAATGGTTTGAACTTTGTCAATTGGTTTGATCCACTGAGCTTTCTTTATATCACAAAAGCGATAAATATCTTTGATTCGACGAGAAACTATGATTCACTTGAAGATTCGTTAAGTCGAATCAAATCAGAAATAACATTAATTTCATTTTCAAATGATTTACTCTTTTTACCAAGAGAAATGGAAAAAATTCATAAAACTATGGGTAATATAGGTAAAGAGAATTTATCCAAATACATAAAGATAGATAGTGATTATGGTCATGATGCTTTTTTAGTTGAAATAGATAAATTTTCGCACCATGTGACAAATGCATTAAAAGAGGAGACAAGATGAGTGAAATGAGTTTTGAAGAGAGAATTGAAAAATCAAAAGAGATTTTAGAAAAGCTGATGAATTCTGAGAACACACTAAGTGATAGTGTTGCACTTTACAAAAATGGTACGGATGAGCTAAAAAAGGCAAGCAAACTTTTAGAAGAAGCTAAACTCAAATTTGAAGTCTATCAAAATGATGGCACAAAGGAATAAGGCGTTATGAAACTTGCAGCATTGCAACTCTCAACACTTCCTCTTAGTAACTCTAAACTTGATGAGTATTTAAAAAATTGTAGTAAAAAAGGTGCCACTATAGCGGTGCTTGGCGAATATGTCTTAAATAGTTTTTTCAAAGAACTTATCAAAATGCCAAAATATATGATAAAAGAGCAAAGCAGACATAAGATAGAAGCACTAGAAGAGTTTGCAGTCAAATATAACATAGTCATTATCGCACCGATTGTAATCGTAGATGGAGATAAAATCTATAAATGTTTAGGTAAATTTTCAAATTCTGGTAGTGAATTTATTAACCAAGAGTTTTTAATTGATTTTGACCATTGGGATGAAGTTACATTTTTTGACAATGAAGCCAATAGTGTTGCAAAACCGATGATCTTTACACATGAAGGCTTTACTTTTGGAGCTATAAATGGATTTGGGATGCATTTTGATCCTATTTGGATGGCATTTATGCATGAAAATGTAGATATCGTGCTTCTTCCATCTGTCTCTACTTTTGGATCAAATCAAAGATGGAATGAAGTTTTAAAAACTAGAGCATTTTTAAATAATCTCTATATACTTCGTGTTAATCGCGTTGGAAAATATGATGACAATGAGGGAAGTTTGTGGAAATTTTATGGAAATACTTATCTTGTAAATCCAGATGGACAAATTGAAAATACGCTGGGTGAAAAAGAGGACTACATGGTCATCGATATACAGAAAAAAGATATTCATGAAGCAAGACAAAATTGGGGTTTTCATAGCCAACTTCGTGATCGTGGCATGATTTGAACGATTACTTTCATAGACAGATACAACTTTGGGGAGAAGATAAACAAAACTCTTTACAATCAAAAAAAATTGCTATTATTGGCTGTGGCGGACTTGGATGCTCTTTAGGAATTGCACTTGGCAGTTCTGGAATTGGTACTATTTACTGTATCGATTTTGACAAAATAGAGATTCACAATATTCATAGACAGATTGCTTTTAAAACTGAAGATGAAGGCAGCTATAAATGTGATGTTTTATCTACTCTTTTGAGAGCTCGTTCTCCTTATGTTAAAGCAATTTCTAAAAATATGGACTTTGAGAAGTTCTCTAGTGAAAACCTTAAAGTAGATCTCATTATCGATGCGACAGATAATCTTCATGTAAGAGCACAAATAGATAAATTTGCTAAACAATCAACCACACCATGGATATATGGATCAGTTGAAGCATTTAACGGGCAAGTCTGTTTCTTTCAAGAGAGTGATTTTTCAGCTTTTAAAATAAGTGATAAAAAACCTGAAGGAATTGCAGCACCAATAGTTATGCATGTTGCCTCACTTCAAGCAAATTTAGCACTTCGTTATCTTGTAGGACTTCCTGTAAAAAAAGATTGGCTCTATTATCTCTATTTTGATGATAATGGAGAGTTGATAACACAAAAATTTGGTATGCCTAAGAAGGGATAATCATGGATGAAAAAGAAAAAAAGTTAAAAGAGATAGAAGAACTCTTAAAAGTATATGATGGAGAGATGGAAATTGCACCCTATGTGTTAAAATATTTGACTCTTGAAGAGTTAGAGTCGATAGAGTTAAATATATTGAAAAAACAAAGTAATGTGATAGAGGATAATTCTGAGTGGTTAGGGCAATTTAAAAAAGATTTAGAGGGATAGCTCCCGAGGAAATAAATTCCTTCGGGTATGCTTGAAACTTCTGTGATTAGAAGTTAACTGTTCCTGTAATTGTTTTAAGTTTACAACTATCAATTTTAGTCATAACTGCACAACCACATTTTGCAT
>DQTU01000270.1 GCA_015662615.1 Campylobacterales bacterium
AAGGGCAAGCGATAAGTCGCCGTATATTAAACAAAATAGTTTTGAATTGCAAAAAGCAGTCCTACAACTATTTTATACAATCTACAACAACTTCTCACTTGTCAAAAGAGGGGATATAAGGTTGAAATGAGTATATGTATTATTATAAATATGAAGAGTTTATTGATGATGTAGAGTTTTTCTACAATAGTGCTAAAAGCTATGATCCTGATATCATTTTAGCAGTAGCTCGTGGTGGTGTTACTATTGGTCATTTTTTAGCTGAAAAATTTAAGATAAGAGCTTTATATACATTAAATTCCATTCATTACGATGATACAAAAAAACTTGATTTAGTTAAAGTATTTAATATTCCAAAATTACCTGCACATAAAAAAGTACTTGTCGTTGATGATATCGTTGATAGTGGTGAAAGCTTCAAAGAGATCATGGCACAACTTGAAAATAAATACCCAAAAACTATATTTAAAACAGGTGTTATTTTTTATAAAAAAGATGCTATATTTACAGCTGATTTTAACGTCAGAGAGGCACATGATTGGATTGAGTTTTTTTGGACAAAACCTTAAAAAACTAAATATATTTAGATATAATTATGTGTTTATATATAAATCTTAAAATTACAATAAGGTTCTAATGTGAAAATAAATATTTTTCAAGTAGATGCATTTACAGATAATGTGTTTAATGGTATTACTTCTGCTGTTTGTACACTAAATAAATGGATAGATGATGCGCTTATGCAAAAAATTGCGGCTGAAACCAACCTCGGTAAAACTGCATTTATTGTAAAAATGGAACCCTCCTTATACGAGATAAGATGGTTTACACCAAAAATTGAAGTGACACTTAGTGATCATACAGCACTTGCAAGTGCCCATGTCATCTTTAATCACTTAGAATCTAATCTCAAAGAGGTTACTTTAAGATCTATTGCAGGAGATATAAATATCATAAAAGATGAGGATCTTTTATCTTTGCGTTTTACAGCTAACATGCCTACACTTTACAATGAAAGCAACCCTATTTTTAGTCTTTCCACTGGTATTGAACCCTTAAAAGTGTTACAATCTACAGATTATATTTTAGTTTATGAAAATGAAGAAATTGTCAAAAACCTAAACCCAAATATTGAAGTTTTGAAAAGCTTAGATCTTCGAGGGGTTTGTATCACTGCAATTGGAGAGGATCATGATTTTGTATTTAGATATTTAGCGCCTAAACTTGGAATTAGTGATGATTTAGTAACGGGTTCTGTCTGCTCTCAATTAGCCCCTTACTGGTCGCAAGTTTTAGAAAAAAAGAGTTTAAAAGTAACTCAATTTTCAGAACGTAAAGGTGAACTTATCTGTGAATTAGAAGAAGATTCTGTAATTATAAAAGGGAAAGCAACACTTTTTATGAAAGGTGAAATCATCATAGAAGAGAGAAAGTTTGCAAGATCAGGGCAAGGAGTGCAAGCAAAACTTGCAGTTGCCGTCTAACAATAAAGGGCACTTCTAAAAATAGGTTATTCCTTAGAATAATCTATTTCTTCTTTATCTTTAATACAGCATCTTGATCCTCTTCCATAAGAACCTTATAAATCTTTAAAAACGATATAAAAAATGTCGTAATCGCCGGTCCGATAATCATACCCCAAAACCCAAATGTTGTTAATCCCGCAAGAATTGCAAAAAAGATAAGTAATGCATTGATTTTTGCTGGTGTTTTAATCATCACATCATTCACATACTCAATAATAATTGGTTTTATAATGGTATCAGCGATAATGGAAATTACAACAATTGAATAAACAGCAATGACAATAGCGGAAACTGTATTGCCATTGGCGTATTCATAAAGTGCCAAAGGAACCCACAAGAGTGCGCCCCCAACAATTGGAATCAAAGATGCAAATCCGTATAAAATTCCATATAAAAGCCCATCAAAGCCATAGGTTATAGCAATAATAGCAAACAGTGTTCCCTCTAAAATAGCAGTTATAAGTATCGAATAAAAAACTATACTCATAACATTTGCACTCTCTTCAAAAAATGCTGAGTTTCTATCAAATGGTAAGATTTCACGAATAAAATTTGAAAGTTCTTTTCCATAATAGTTTGCAAAAAAGTAAAAAACCAAGATCATAAACATATCTTTAATAAACCCTGCACTATTTTTTAATATATTTGTAGAAAACTCCAAAATCGTTTTGGTAATATCCTGAGAATTAATTGATTCTAAAAAGCCTTCAATCTGCGGTCTTGCAAAATCAAAATACTCTGGAATCGAAAAAGAATTTTTGATATCCACTATTTTATCCACCGTTGTTTTGTCAAAATTATTGACTGCAGTTCCCAAAGAGTTAAGGGCATATGCAATGGGTGCAAAAAATAAAACAGCTAAAACCAATGTCAAGATTGTCGCTTTTGCCGCCCTACTTTTACAACATCGACTTAATGCCATATGAAGATTGCTCGTTGCAAGTGATAATAAAATAGCGATAAAAATAGGGGTCAAGAAAGGACGATAGAGATACCCAACCCAATATAAAACAAAAAGGAAAAGCGCAATAAAAAAATATCTTTGGCTCATGATTGCTCAAAATGTGATGGTTTATTTAAAGGAGTCAAACGAAAATGATCATAAGTTTTTGGTGTAGCCACCCTACCCCTTGCAGTTTTTTCAATGTAGCCATTAGCAATTAAATAAGGTTCGATTACATCCTCAACTGTTCCCTCATCTTCACTAAGTGTTGCAGCAATTGTAGAAAGCCCCATCGGTTTTCCTTTTGCTTCAATCAAAAGTTCTAAAAAACGTTTATCAAGTTCATCAAAACCATGATTATCTACACCTAATTCATCAAGTGCATACATTGTACGATGAAGTACAATTTCAGACTCATCCTCTACCTCAGCATAGTCACGAATACGCTTTAAAAGTCTCAATGCAATTCTAGGTGTTCCACGGCTTCGTTTGGATGTTTCTAAACATGCTTCTTTATTTGATTTACAGTTTAACTTTACAGAAGCGATAGAGATAATTTGTGCTAACTCATCATGAGAGTAAAAATTCAGGCGAAAATGCATCCCAAACCTATCTCTAAGTGGGGCACTAATCATGCCAGCTCTTGTGGTAGCACCAATAAGTGTAAAACGAGGAAGATCGAGTTTGATAGTCTGTGCAGCAGGTCCACTTCCGATGATGATATCTAAGCGAAAATCCTCCATTGCAGGATATAAGATCTCCTCAATTGCAGGAGAAAGTCTATGTATCTCATCTATAAATAAGATATCACCTTCATCTAAATTAGTCAGTATTGCTGCCAAATCACCACTTTTCTCTATCATTGGTGCCGCTGTAGTTTTAATGTTTGCATTCATTTCAGTAGAAATTAGATTCGCTAAGGTTGTCTTTCCAAGTCCTGGAGGTCCAAAAAACAGTACATGATCTAAACTCTCTTCACGCTTTTTTGCTGCCTGAATAAAGACTTGAAGATTTTTCTTTATCTGTTTTTGCCCGATATACTCATCCCAAGAGGTAGGTCGAAGTGTGTTCTCTTCTTCATTGTCAAATGAGATTTTTTCGACCTCTACAATTCGCTCCATTAGTAAGTAAACTCATCACTAGGAAATTTTCTATTTTTTACTTCATCTACAAAATTACCTAATGCGTCTCTTATGAGTTTTCCACCATTCATATACTGTTTGACAAACTTAGGTTTAAAATCTTCAAAAAATCCAAACATATCACTCCAAACAAGCACCTGCCCATCGGTAGAAACTCCAGCACCTATACCAATAGTGGGGATAGACACAGCTTCAGTAATAGCCTGTGCAGCTTCAGCTTTAACACCCTCAACAACAATAGCAAACGCACCCGCTTTTTCAATTGCTTTTGCATCTTCAACCAATCTATCGATATCTTCTTGGTCTTTACCTCGAACTTTATATCCACCTTCACTTCTCACATATTGCGGCATTAAACCTATATGTCCCATGACGGCAACTGAGGCATCTGTCAAAGTTTTAATAATTTCTGCTCGCTCTTTTCCACCCTCAATCTTTACTGCATGGGCATCTGTTTCACGATAAACTCTTGTAGCATTTTTAAGGGCTAGTGACTTTGTCATGTACGCACCAAAAGGCATATCAAGGACGATAAGTGGTAACTTTGCACCCATACAAACAGCTTTTGTATGATAAATCATCAACTCCATGTTTGCCGAAAGCGTATCTGCTTTACCCGAAAAGCTCATGTTTAGTGAATCCCCAACTAAAATCATCTCAACACTTCCATCAAATAAATTGGCAAAAAGTGCATCATATGCTGTAACCATCGTAATTGGCTCTTTGCCTTTCATGTTACGAATCGTACTTACTGTTACTTTTTTAGCAATTTTTTCTGTTTGAATACTCATAAATCTCCCCACTTCTAATCTGTATCAATTTTACCTAAAATTTGCTATAATCCCAAATTATATTTCAAACTGCAATAGACTTCTTGCAAAGCTCACAAAGTTTGAGGTGTTTACCAAAGTGCATTAATTTTTTAAAATAAAAATTGAGTAATAGCCGTAGCTATTGTGATGTTTTTATTTTAAAAAAGTGATGTGCTATGGTAAGCATATCTTCTTTATGAGCTTTGCAAGAAGTCTAACATTAAGGAACTTTTATATTGAAAAAACTTGTCGCATACATTACTACTGGATACCCAGACTTAGATTTTACAGAAGATGCAGCGTTAGCGCTTAAAGAAGCTGGTGTTGATACACTCGAACTTGGTATCCCTTTCTCAGACCCTGTTGCTGATGGTCCAGTAATTGAAGCGGCAAATCTTAAATCACTTCAAAATGGTTTTAAAATTGACCATCTTTTAGAAGTCTCTCAAAAAATTGCACCTGAAATTGACACACTTTGGATGGGATACTTTAATCCTTTCTATCAAAGAGGTATCGATACTTTTATCCAAGAGGCTAAAAAAAGTGGCGTAAATGGCTTTATTATCCCTGATCTTCCCTATGAGGAGAGTGCTATCTATAAAAATAAGTTTTTAGAAAACAACCTTGCATTAATAGACTTTATAGCACCTACTGATTCACGTTCAAGAATTGAAAACATCCTTAAAAATTCTCAAAAATTTATCTACCTTGTTGCCTATGCGGGCATCACAGGAAGTGGAAAAGAAGAAGATTTGAGTCGTGTTATCTCAGATATAAGAAGTAGCTCAGATACCGATATCTATATCGGATTTGGCGTCAATGAAAAAACAGCAAAAAACAAAGCAAAGGGAGTAGATGGTGTAATCGTAGGAAGTGCTTTTGTTTCTATCATGTTAGATGAAAACCTTTCATTTAACGAAAAAATCAAAAACATGCAAGAGTTAGCAAAAATTATCAAAGAGGAAATCAACGCTTAGTTGCATATTTAAAAATATTCTCATTTGCCGATATAACATTAAGGCATCAAAAGTATCATAAAAATTCACTGAATGAGAGTAAAGAATATATGCAACTTAAAACTATTTTAGAAAATCTTCTTACCAGTAATTTTCACTTTAATGAAGATGAAAACTTACAAAAA
>DQTU01000130.1 GCA_015662615.1 Campylobacterales bacterium
AAGAACTTTGAGCATTTTTAAGTTCTTTCACACCTTTTTGCTCTTCTATAAGAGTGAGTTGATAACGGCTGAGCGACTTGATGTCAGAAGAGTCTAGCTGTGTATTGGTATCAGTTGTGATATCTTCAATATTTGAGACTTCATTTACCCCTATCATGGACGCTAAAGTTGCTTTTAAAATTTCAACATTTGATTCTAACTCTTTGATACCAACATTTGCAGACTCTAAATCTGCTTTGACTTTCAACAAATCAACTTTTGGTTTTTTCCCTACTTTTACGCTAACATCCACTATGTTATGAAGTTTTTCTAATGCTTCTTGATAAGCTAATGCTCCATTTTTTTGAGACTTTAGAGAAAGAATTTTTATATACAAAGAACGGATATTGTAAATCAACTGTTCACGAGAAAGTTTAAGTGCAATTTTAGATGCATCCTCTGATAGAGAGGCAATTTCCACATCTCTAAGTCCAGAAAAACCACTAAAAAGATTAACATCATATGCTACTCCTAGAGAACCTATATCATCAGATGTGATAATTCCAGGTTGTAATGGCGGCACAATTGGAGAAAGTGTTCGAGGTATATTGTATAGTGTATATGAGCCTCGAACTGCTACTTTTCCATAGTTTGAAGCTTTTTTAAGTTTTGTTGCCTCTTGTGTGAGTAAAATTTTATTCTGTTGCATTAGAAAATCTGGACTGTTTTTAAGTCCCAATTCTATCGCTTCATCAAGGGTAAGTGCTTGAAGGGTTATGGCTGAAAGAAATAATAATAATGATTTTTTCAATTAAGCATCCTAGTATCAAAATAGTTTTTAGTTTATCAACCTAATGTGAACTAAAGATGAATTTTACCATGATATATTAGTATTTCTTGTTTGTATGAACCAATAAATCCTTTGGATTAAGACCTTCTAAAAGGCTTCGGATGTTTCTAAGAGCAAAAAGTTTTAAATCTTCGCTTTTCTCTTTTTTTAGCTCATTTGAAAATTTATTTTTTGAGAATATGACATAAGTATCAATATCTAGTTCAGCTTTTTTGCAATCCTCTTTTAGTTTTGCCAACTCATTTTTACCTGCTTTTGCTTTTGAGTATTTACACAAACCTGCAACCATTTTTCCTGATTTGGTTTTTGCTAAGATATCTATCTCAATATTTTTATCCCAATACGAACCAATGCTCTTAATTGGATCCTCGACAAAACTATTTTTCACAAGCTCCATGGTAAGTTGTTGCAAGATATGGTCAGAAAACCCTTGTTGCATATGCCCCCAGCGTTCCTTGACTTCTTTATAATCTCCCTCTTTGATGCCTTTATAATAGGGTGAAACAGCCGAAAACCAAAACCGCATGAAAGGCTGAGCAAAAAGAAGTTTTTCAGATACCTCTTCGTCCGCTACGGGTTTTTCTATAGATTTTTCAACGATCAACAGTCCATTGTCCACAAGAAAATCGATAGAGTTTTCTCCTACATTTCTTCCCACATTTGCTTTTTTAAATGCAGAATGCTCTCGCCTATCTCCTGTTGAAATGGCTGAAAGCAGGAGGTGGTGGATATTGTTACTTTTTGTGATCCTTGTGATGTCCCCATGGATATATCTGTAGTTTTTCAAGATTTTCTTTTCTATTAGGAAATCAAGAGATTTTGACATGTTTACAGCCCAGCCCATTCCTCCAAAAACAGCAAAATATTCTATTGCTTGGTCTAGATCTGTGACGTTGTTTTGAAAACAAAAAGAGCGAAATTGTTGTAGAAGTGTTGGATATTTTGACATGAGTGTACCTTGGCTTTGTTTTGGGGAGTATATCTGAATTTTAGTAATTTTGAGCCATCAGTACTGCCGTAGTAGCATTTAGCTTTCCATATGCTCTGTATGTATCAAAACCGTTAATATACTCAGCATTATTACCAATCTTATCGGTACTTTGGATTAAAATATCTCTGATTTGTTCTGTTGTTAGAGAGGGATTGACGCTTAGCATCAATGCAGCAACTCCTGTTGTGATTGGGGCAGCAAAGCTTGTACCATTGGTAAAAGAGTAGTTATCCTCTACAAGTCCTCGTTGCCAAATCTCGCCAGCGGTTCCACTGTCGTCAAGACCCAAGATTCCTGAACTCATCTCTAAATCTCCACCAGGTGCTATAAGATCGATATTTCGACCATAGTTTGAATAGCTAGTTACATCATTAAATTCACTACTTGCACCTACTCCTATAACACCTTCTGTTTCCGTACTGTTGCAGGCATAAAATTGAAAGATTATGACGATCATAATGAATTTAGAGAATTTTTTTATCATCGTTTTTGCCTCTGTTTGATAAAGTTTGGATGTGCGAAAGCGATGCTTTCTTCACGATAGAGTTTTTGTGAGAGTTCAAAGGGATCATCTCTCTCTTCTATTTTAATCAATATAATGGAATCAGTTAAGTTTATGGTGTTGCTAAGGTTATATTTTTTAAAAATCTTTTTACATTGGTCAGTAGAGTTACATTTTACAAGAATCTCTTTTTTAACACCTATCTTTTGACCTGCATTATTTTGATAATAATCTACTTTTTTGCCAGCAATGATTCTAGACTCTTTTAATTTGACAAGCCCAACCTTTTTGCCATGATGATAGTAGTATGACTCGCTCCATGCCAGTGTTAAAAAAAGCATCATTAATAATATTTTCAAAATATCTCCATTAATCAAATTAAAACTGATAATAATGTAGCCTGATGATTTTACATCAGGCTACAAAGGTTGCTTCTTTCTGTTGCCTTGTTTAGCATTTTTACCCATGCTGCCAGCTCCTGAACCATCTCTAAGTCTCTGTCCGATACCTTGCCCTTGATATTCGCCACCCTTATTCATTCTGCCAGCACCAGAACCATCTCTAATCC
>DQTU01000309.1 GCA_015662615.1 Campylobacterales bacterium
AGTAGATTCGGGGATTGAAGCCCTGCATCCTGATTTATCTGAAAATATAGATCTTACCCACTCTTTTCGTTATTCTGATGAAAGCTCTGATCCTACACCGACAACCGACGAACTCTCTGATCCTTTTGTAGATGCTCCTCATGGCACAGCAGTTGCAGGAATCATAGCCGCTTCTCAAAATGATATCGGAATCAGCGGAGTAGCTCCCAAAGCAAATTTAATTGGGCTAAATGTTTTTAGTCGTCCAGATGATAGTGCTTTTGAAGATGCCATGTTATATCCAAATGTAGATATCTCATCAAACAGCTGGGGAGCTGATCTATCCTTTGGACTTGATGATGATTTTATCGTGCTAGACGCCATTGTTTTCAAGATGCTTACACACCCAATTATCTACACTTTTGCAGCAGGAAATGAAGCAAGCAATAGCGAATTTAGTTCAATTTTAAACAGC
This sequence comes from Campylobacterales bacterium, assembly GCA_015662615.1. Taxonomy (GTDB): domain Bacteria; phylum Campylobacterota; class Campylobacteria; order Campylobacterales; family QNZT01; genus SZUA-1433. The sequence goes on from DQTU01000309.1 coordinate 455, forward strand.
AGGTATACATTGGTTATCGGTGCAACAACAGAAGAAAAAAAGGTGGCTCCTTACAGCAACCATGGAGCCAATATCCTCTGTGTAGCACCAGGAGGAGATGAAGAGAAAAATTCACCTAAAATCGTTACAACAGACCTCATCGGGACTGTGCATGGTTATGATATCCAAGGAGATCATTTTGATATCTTTGAAAATATAGGGTATGATTATACCGATAACTTTAATGGTACTTCTGCTGCGGTACCAATGGTTTCGGGGATAATTGCATTGATGTTAGAAGCAAATAGTGAATTAAATTATCGTGACATCAAATATATTCTTGCCCACAGCAGTAAAAAGGTAGATGAAAATCACACATCATGGATAGAAAATAGTGCTGATTTATGGGTAAGTCGTTACTATGGTTTTGGATTGGTAGATGCAGAAAAAGCCGTAAAATTAGCAAAAAATTTTCAGACACTGCCCAAAGAAGTAACAGTCCAAAAATCACTTAAAGATCTCAATATCTCTATAGAGGATAACAATGAAAAAGGGGTAAGTATCTTATTAGATATTGATGATAATCTTATAGTAGAGTATGCTGAACTTGAAATAAGCACAGATCATCCTTATAGCGGTGATTTAAAGATCACACTCACATCTCCATCTGGTACGAAGTCTATTTTAACTGATGGAGGGACAATTACTGAAGATCTTTACAATCCTTGGACATTTGGAGCTGTTGGATTTATGGATGAGCAAAGTAGTGGTAAATGGATGCTTCATATCTGTGATATATCAGAAAATGACAAAGGAATATTGTCCTCTGTGAAATTAATACTATATGGACATAAAAAATGAAAATTATTACATTTATACTTCTTTTGGTTATTAACATGGCAGCAGAGTCACTCATCTATCCCAATGGAAGAGTTGAACACTTTACACTGAAACAAGATAAAAGTAGAGCTATACAAAATAAAGTTTATTATAAAAATGGCATTATCTCTGTCAAAACACGATATCAAGACACTAGAAAAATTTATGTAAGTTTTGGAAGTCCAAGAGATTTAACAGAATTTTCTCAAAGATATAAACTAAAATCTCTCAAAATAACCAATCAAAATTTCTATACGGTCTTATTTCAAGTCAAAAATAATAGTGATATTATCACTTTATGTTCAACAATCAATACTAATGAAAATGTAAGATATGCAAAACCACATTGGAAAGCACCAAGACTTTTAAAATAGAGCTTCAAAAAAAATCAATTTTCCGATCTACATATATAATGTTTAAAAATCAAGGACTTTCATGAAGGCAATTGCTGGTGATAAATATAGCATCTCTATTTTATATGTAGAGAATGAGCAGAGTATTCGTGAAGGCTATACAAAAGCATACCATGTCAATGTATCACGCATTAAACACAAAAATAGAGACTCTTATCTTTTAAGTCTTACAGATATCACAAAGATGAACATAGAAAAAATCCATACAGAGAAAAAGCCTATCATGATGGTTTAACTGGCGTTTACAATAGAAATAAATTTAATGAACTTTTTGATTATGAGTTAAAAAGAGTCAAACGCCATTTGCATGCCTCTTCCCTTGTCATACTCGATATAGATCATTTTAAAAGTTTTAATGATACCTATGGACATCTTATAGGGGATGAAGTTTTGATCTTAATTGCAAAAATGATGCAAAAAAGTATCCGTAGAACTGATATTTTTGCGAGATGGGGTGGTGAAGAGTTTGTAATAATTCTCCCGCAAACAGACATAAAAGAGACACAAAAGATTGTTGAAAACTTAAGAACACTAATTGAAACCTGCCTTCATGAAAGTGCAGGAAAAGTAACTGCCTCTTTTGGTATAACTCAAATTTTATATCAATGATAAAATAGATTTTATGACCTCATATATCTCAAATGAGCCTTTTAT
>DQTU01000039.1 GCA_015662615.1 Campylobacterales bacterium
ATTGGAGCAAATAGTTGTGTTGATCGTGCAGTATTTTCACAAACGCTTATCAAAGAAGGTACAAAGATAGATAATCTTGTTCAAATTGGACACAATGTAGAGGTTGGAGCCAGATGTATTTTGGTTTCACAAAGTGGTCTTTCAGGCTCTACAAAACTTGGACAAAATGTTGTCATGGGTGGACAAAGTGCCACAGCGGGACATTTAGAAATTGGAGATTTTGCAACTATCGCTGCACGAGGCGGCGTTACAAAATCTATCAAAGGCGGAGAGGTTTATAGTGGGTTTCCACTACTTAAACATAAAGATTGGCTAAAATTACAAGCCAAAATATCAAAATTTTTTAATAAATAAAATCATATAAAGGAAAATAGACATGAGTGGAAAAAACGTACTTTTAAAATCATTTACATTAGCAGGAACCAAAGAGGGTACAATTTCTGTATCAAGTATCGAAGAGCCATACGGTAAAGGGTCACATTCAGTTGTAAGTATCGGGATTTCTTTAAAAGGAAATATTGATGAACCAGATTGGAAAGCACATATTCCTTATGAAAATTTGGATGATTTGATAGACGCTTTGATGGAAGCTAGAGGCACAAAGTAAAGGTTAAGGATTTTTTTAGTAATATCCGCAACTAATTTTAATTAAGGAACACGTATGAAAAGAACATTTCAACCGCATAACACACCGAAAAAAAGAACGCATGGCTTTAGAGCTAGAATGAAGACTAAAAACGGTCAAAGAGTGATCAACAGAAGAAGAGCTAAGGGTAGAAAAAGATTAGCAGTTTAAAAGAGTACAAAACTCTTAAAAGCTCAAAACAGTTTAACTACTTTTATAACAATAGCAAACGCATACATACAAGTTCTGCTATTGTTTTCTACAAAAAGATGAATCAAAAGCAGATAGGTTTTACCGCTAGCAAAAAAATTGGCAATGCAGTGAATCGTAATTTTGCAAAAAGACGCTTACGGGCATTTTTCACTGAATTTTCAAAGAATTTAACAGAGGGAACTTATGTTTTTGTTGCTAAAAAAGAGATTCTTGACATTGAGTTTTCAAAGCTTCAAAATGATTTAAGTCATGCACTTAAAAGGGTAGGGGCACTACATAATGGTCAGAAAAGCAGCTCTTAAATTTTTAGGAATTTATCAGAAATTTTTTACACTTCTTGGATTTGGAAGTTGTCGATTTTATCCTACATGTTCAGAATATGCAAAGTGGCAATTTCAAAAAAACAATATTTTTAAAGCTTTTTGGTTTTCTACACTTAGAATATTAAGGTGTAATCAACTCTTTATAGGCGGAATTGACTATCCAATTGTAAAAAAGAACTTAAATTGTAATAAAGTTTGTACTTATAACGATAATAAAAACAGTTTTATTGTAGAATTTTGGCTCGTTCCAAAAGAGGGCGATAAATACTATCTAGTGAAAACATTTGACATATCGTCAAATCCTAGAAAGAAGATATAAAGGACTATATATTGATTGACAACATGAGCCAACAACAGAGGATGATATTAGCGTTAGTGCTAAGTTTCATATTTTTTATCGGATACGATTTTTTAATGCCAAAACCACAAAAGGTTTCAGTTGAACAAAATCACACTTCGAGTATTTCAACAACTGCACAAAGTACAGCTGCACCAATTGCTAATACAAGCACAGCTGCTCCACAACAACAAAGCCATACACCGCAAGTTGCACCACCTGTAGTTGGTAAACAATCTACAACTATTGCAACCGTTAGTGGAAAAGATTTTAAACTCACTATTGATGAGTTAGGAAGAATTTCTAGATATGATGTCTTAATTGAGCGTTTTAAAGAAGAGGGCAGTTACCCAAACTTGATTTCAGACCAATCTGACCTCAAACCACTTGAAATTCGTTTTAAAGATCCTAAATTAAATAGTGAAGCATTTTCAAAAGCTTATAGTACTGATGCAAGTGATGTAAGACTTGATGGCAGTTCTAAAACAGTTACTTTGACGCAAAAGCTCTCAACTACTGAGGTTACAAAAAAGATTACCTTCAATCCAGATGGAACTTATAATATAACAGTATCACTTTCTGCTCCATATGACTATTTTATAAGCCCAGGTACTCGTCCTGATGTTGCTGCTGATATGTATACCTTTAAAGGGACATTTGTTCAAAAAGCAGATGGAACTACTGATACTATAGAAGATGGTGATGGCGAAGGCAATGAAGTATTCATGGGGGCAAGTATCCTAGCTTCAAGTGATAAATATTATACAACCGCACTTTATAGTTTTGAAGATAGATTTAATATCTTTATGTCAAAAGATGCTGAAGATAATCCATTAGGTTTTATAAAAGGTACGAAAAACCTTACGGTAAATGGTTATATTGGACCCAAAGAGTATGATAAATTAAATGCAATTGATCCGCAAATGACAAATATCATTGAGTATGGATTTTTCACATTTTTAGCAAAACCAGTATTTCTCTTTTTAAAGTATATCCACTCAATTTTAGGAAACTGGGGTTGGTCAATTGTTGCCATTACCCTTATCATAAGATTAATCCTCTACCCTTTGACATACAAAGGTATGGTTTCTATGAATCGACTCAAAGAGCTTTCACCAAAAATCAAAGAGATTCAGAAGCAGTACAAGGGTGAACCACAAAAGATGAACGCTAAAATGATGGCGTTATACAAAAAGCATAACGCCAATCCTATGGGTGGTTGTCTGCCGATGATCATGCAAATTCCTGTATTTTTCGCAATTTATCGTGTACTTTTAAACTCAATAGAGTTAAAACATGCAGAGTGGATTGGTTGGTATCATGATCTTTCAGTCATGGATCCTTATTATGTATTACCAGTTTTGATGGGTGCTTCTATGTTTTGGCAACAACGCATTACACCAACAAACTTTACTGACCCTATGCAGGAGAAAATTATGAAGTTTTTACCACTGATTTTTACATTTTTCTTCGTAACATTCCCAGCAGGTCTTACACTATACTGGTTTACAAATAACCTTTTCTCAGTTGCACAGCAATACTATGTAAACTCAATTTTTGCAAAAGAGAAGGCGAGAAAGGAAGCCGCATGATAGAGATAACGGCAAAGACACTAGAAGAGGCATATACTAAAGCTTCTTCTGAACTTAATACTTCTATTGTTGATCTAGATATTGAAGTTGTTCAAAATGCGAGTAGTGGTTTTTTGGGTATGTTTTCAAAGCCTGTTATTATAAATGCAAGTATCAAAGGGGCACCAAAGAATAAACCACAACCTCTAAAAAATGTTAGTAAAACTGTTAAAAGTAAAGAACATCCAAAAAAAGAAGAAGAGCCCCGAGACTCAAAAGAGACTAATAAAATAAAATATGAGATAAAAGAGGGCGTAAACAGACTACTTGATGCAAGTTGCTTCAATGTTGATTTAGTGGAGCTTAGGGTTGATAATGAAGAGGTTTATATCAAACTTGACGGCGAAGATGTAGCTCTTATGATAGGAAAAGAGGGATATCGATATAAAGCACTCTCTTACATACTTCATAATTGGATCAAAATTAAATATAACCTCAATATTTCACTTGAAATTGCTGAATTTCTTAAAAACCAAGAAGAGATGATCCATAAATATCTCATAGGAATTAAAGAAAAAATTGATAACAATGGAAAGGCTCAAACTAAACCATTAGATGGAATTTTAGTAAAAATTGCTCTTGGTGAACTTCGATCTGTTTATCCTGAAAAATATGTTGCGATAAGAACGTTAAGAGATGGCAGAAAAATCGTAATGGTCAATGAGTTTAAAAGGAAAGAGAAATAAACAGTACAATTTGTGCAATTAGTACAGCCCATGGAGTAGGGGGGATATCTATCGTTAGACTTAGCGGTCCACTCTCTCTTAAAATCGCCCAAAAACTTACAAAAAAAACCTCTTTCAAACCTCGATATGCCACACTTTCAAATCTCTATACTGACGGTGATGAAATCATTGATGAATCAATTATCATCTATTTTAAAGCACCTCATAGTTTTACATGTGAAGATGTGATAGAGTTTCAATGTCATGGCGGCATGATAAGTTCAAGTCAAATTATAGATGCATGTTTGAAAGAGGGTGCTTTTCTAGCAACTGCTGGAGAATTTACAAAAAGAGCAGTCCTAAACGGTAGAATTGACTTAACACGAGCAGAAGCTGCTGCAAAATTAATTGAGAGTAAAAGTATTGATGCAGCTAAAATACTCTCACGACAATTAACGGGAGAGTTACAAGAGTTTGTTAATACACTTCGTGATGAACTTATTGAAATCCTTGCATTTGTAGAGGTAAATATTGATTATGCTGAAGAAGATTTACCAACTGACTTGCAAGAACAGATAAAACAGAGATTGATAAAAATTCAAGATTTATTACAAAATACCTATGAGGGTTCAAAAAGTAGAGAAGGGCTCATTGATGGCTTTAAAGTTGCCATAATTGGCAAACCAAATGTAGGAAAAAGCTCTCTATTAAACGCCCTTTTACGATATGATCGTGCCATTATCAGTGAAATTGCAGGTACCACTCGTGATACTATTGAAGAGAGCTTGAAAATTGGTACGCATCTTGTTAAGTTTGTAGATACCGCAGGAATCAGAGAAGCTGGTGATAGCATTGAAAAAATAGGCATAGAGCGTTCAATTAGTGCAATAGAGAGTTCTGACATCGTTATAGGGCTGTTTGATGGAAGTCAAGCGAAAGATAGTGATGATAACAATATTATTGAACTGTTAAGTACCTTTAAAGATTCAAAAGAGATAATTGCTGCAGTGAATAAAAATGACTTGGAATCAAAGTTTGAGATACAATCGCTAGAAACATTTGAACCTGTCAGTTTCTCATGCAAAAATGATATAAAAGCCATTATGAATAAACTTGAAATATTTCTAGACCAAAAAAGTTCTGCTGATGATTTGATTCTTATCAGCAAGAGACAAATTGATGCCGTTGAACAAGCTTTAAATCATATCGATGATTCATTTACCTTTTTAGAGGATGGTGAACTAGAGCTTTTTGCCTACAACATGAATGAAGCGATTCATTATGTAGCCTCTATAACCACACTTTTTGAGAGAGATGAGATATTAGATAAAATGTTTGGTAGTTTCTGCTTGGGGAAATAAACTACCAAATCTCTATCTTGGTTAACATAATATATATTCTCTTGAAAACATGTCACTCTTCCAATAGCTTGTTTTGCTCCTTTTTATGATAAACACCGTCAAGTTCTTTTAGCTCTTTTGACCTGTTTAGAAGATTTCCTTTTCCAGTACTTAGTTTTTTAAAGGCATCTTCGTAACTACTTTGTGCTTTTGAAAGTGATTTCTCGATCAAAAGCATCTCATCTACAAAGGAGACAAACTTATCATGCATATCTCCTGCTTTTTTTGCAATCATCTGTGCATTTTTGTTTTGATACTCATAACGCCAACTGTTTTGTATGGTTCTTAGGACTGCTAAAAGTGTTGAGGGAGAGACTAAAATGATATTTTGTCTATATGCTCGCTCATAAAGTGTGCGATCTTTTTCTACCGCCAATAAAAAAGCAGATTCGATAGGGATAAACATCAATACAAAATCAAGAGTATTGATATTGGGTATATCTTGATAGCGTTTAGAGCTAAGTTGTTTTATATGATTATTGATTGAATAAAGATGACTTAATAGATTCTCTTCTCTATCTTCTGGATCTTTACTGACATGAAACCTCTCGTAGGAGACTAGTGAAAGCTTAGAATCGATAATAATATCTTTTTTATCAGGAAGATGGATAATAACATCTGGTCTAAGTTTTTCCCCCTCAACACCATTAAACTCTTTTTGGATCTCATACTCTCTACCTTTTTTTAAGCCTGAACTCTCTAAAACCCGCTCTAAGATATACTCACCCCAATCTCCTTGTACTTTATTGTCCCCTCTCAATGCATTGGTTAAATTAGTGGCATCATCTGAAATTTTTTGATTTAAGAGTTGAAGTTTTTCTATTTCTTTTATTAATGAAAATCGCTCTTTACTCTCATCATGATAATAGGTTTCTATTTTCTGATTGAAAGCATTGATATTCTCTTTAAAAGGTTGTAAAATTTGGGCTAAGCTTGTTTGGTTCTCGTAGAGCATTTTTTTACTATTTTTTTCCAGTATTGCGTGGGCTATATTTTCAAATTGTTCTTTAAGTTGTACATTTGTAGTTTGAATACTGCTTATCTTCTCTTGTGCTACAGCATGTTTAATTGCCATCGCTTGATACGCCTCTATAACTGCCCTGCTCTCTTTCTCTTTTTGGATATAATACCTCCAAAAAAGTACAAAACCTATGAGTAAAGCCGTTAAAAACCCTATAAAATAGTTTAAATAAAAATCATCCATCTAGTTAGTATAGGATAATTTTCATCTATTTCAAAATTATATTTCATTTTGAAATATTAAAATGGCCAAGCACTCTGTACCATTCTAGTTCCCCATGGGCGTCTTGTTGCCTCTTTGATATCACCTTCAGTCTCATAATGGATCTTTGCATCTGCGATATATTTTGAATTTATTGTATTGGATTGGTCGATATCATAAGGTCTTATCACGCCGCTAATGCGTATCATCTGTTTGGTTCCATTTAACAAAAGTGCCCTACTTCCATCTATAAAATAATTTCCATTATTTAACACTTTAACAACTCGTGCACTAATGGTTGTGTTGAATTTTTCATTTCTTGATTGTGTTCCAGAACCGCTAAAATTACTATTAGAATTGGTTTTAAACCCTATATCTGTTAGTCCATTCATTGTTTTGGCAATTGAGCTAGCAATTCCACCGTTACCTCCGCCAACAAATACACCACCACCCATATTATTGATTGAAGAGTCTGTTATCTTTTTATTACCTTGTGAAGATTGAAATGTATTTTCACTAATAACTACAGTTACAATATCATGAACCCTCATCGCTTTTTTATCTGAAAAGAGTGGATTTGCCCCACGACCATAGATACTACCTTCATATTGTGTAGTATTATACATTGATTGTTTACTGGTTTCACAACTTATCTGGTCTATATATGAAGGGCCTTTCATTGACATAATCGGCTCAACTTGATGGGTTGTACAACCGGTAAATATGGTTACTATTAGAGTTAATATTAAAACTATATATTTTTTCACAAAGGTTTCCTAGATTTTTTGTTATAATCTAGCAAATTTTGTTCCAAAGGGATTACATGAGTCAAGTTAAAGAGAGATTAAAAGAAGATCTAAAAACTGCGATGAAAGCAAAAGATGTTTTTAAAAGAGAAACCATACGATTTTTGATGAGTGCATTGAAACAGGTTGAAGTTGATGAGAGACGAGAACTTAGTGATGATGATATCTACAAGATCATACAAAAGTCCATAAAACAGAGAGATGATGCCGCATCTGCATATAAAGAAGCAGATAGAAAAGATCTTTATGAGAAAGAGGTCAATGAAGCAAACCTGTTGAAAAATTACCTTCCAAAACAGTTGGATGAGGCAGCGTTAAAAGAGATAATATCGCGAATTATCACTGAAAATGGGGCAAGTGGCATGAAAGATATGGGAAATGTCATCAAATTAACTATGGTAGAAGTTGGCGCTGGGGCTGATGGCAAAAGTGTTAGTAAAATTGTTAAAGAATTATTAAACTAGTTGTCTAATATCCATTTATTACCAAATACTCAATCATTTTGTTAGATAATGTAAGTGATTGAATTTAAAGGAGTTTCAAATGAATTTTGAGTCAAGAAAAAGTCTACCGATACTATTATCCGCAGCGGTAGCTATAAGTATAAGTGGCTGTGCCGAGAAAAGAAGTTGTAAGACACCTACAGTAGCTTCTAAACAAGTGGTTAAAGTAGCAAAAATACAAGATGACAAAGATAAGCAGATAGAGGCTCTTCAAGTCGCTATTTTAGAAGCTAGAGCGAATGTTGGTAAAACAGTTACAAAAGTCGTTGAAGTTGCTGGAAAAAGTTCTCCATATCCACCAAATGCACAACCAGGCAAATGTTACACTAAAGTACTAATCCCAGCTAAGTATGAAGTACAAACTGAAAAAGTTTTATCAAAAGAAGCAAGTGAGAATATTACAGTTGTTCCTGCCAAATATAAAATGGTTAGTAAAAAGCTACTTGTTAAAGAAGCAAGTGAAAGGTTGGTAGCAATTCCCGCAACCTACAAAACTGTAACTGAGAAGGTGCTTGTTAAAGAAGCAAGTGAAAGATTAGTAAAAGTTCCCGCAACTTATGACACAGTAACTCAAAAAATCCTAGTTAAAGAAGCACAAACGACTTGGAAAAAAGGGTGTAGTGATTCAGGTAAAGCAACAGGTAAAGATTGTGATGTGTTATGTTTAGTAAATACACCTGCACAATATAGAACCATTACAAAAAGAGTTTTAAAAACACCTGCTTCAACAAAAGCAATACCAGTTCCTGCAAAATATAAAACTGTAACTAGAAAAGTTTTAGATCGACCTGCTTCTACTAAATCTATTCCCGTCCCAGCAGTTTACAAAACTGTAAAAGTAAGAGAGCTAGTATCGCCAGCATATGTTAAAAAAACTGCTATTCCTGAAGCTTATCAGACTATTAGTAAAAGGGTAAAAGTAAGTGATTCAGCACTTAAATGGGAAGAGACAGTATGTCAAACAAGTATGACTTCGGTAAATATTAGAGAGGTGCAAAAAGCACTTAAAAACAGCGGCTTTAATCCAGGTCCTATTGATGGTATCTTTGGATGGAGAACAAGAGCAGCACTTGAAAAATATCAAGGAGCAAATTCTCTTGCATCTGGGGCATTAACAAAAGAGACACTTAAGTCATTAGGTATATAATTTATAAATACTATTTCCAAAAAGCCAGTTGCGATTTTATTGCAACTGGCTTTTTTTATCTCAAGAAACTTTGTGATTGAATCAAATAAGTAGGAAAATTAAGAAGTGAATGAAGTCGCAAGAATAAGCAAATAAGCGCTTAGACTTTTTCTTCGCTTATTTGGCTTATCTTTTTTTCGAGTAGTGTAATGATTTGATCTTTGTCGTCAGCAATTTTTATCTTATCTGAAAGCTGGATTGATAATGTTTGATGTTCAACCTTTAGTGAACTGTAGTCACTTTTTATATGTTCATAATCGTTAGTTGCCTCAAATAATGCTTCGAGCTCACGCTCTTTTGTTTCTAAAAGCTTAGATTGTAAATTATATCCTTGATTAATTGCTTCTACTTTTCTACGAGTCGATCGAAGTTCATTTTTAAGCTTTACAATCGTAGCATTTTTTTCGCTAAGAATCTTATGGTGCTTTTGCTCTTTTTCTGCATAAACCTCTCTTTTTTTAGCATTTGAATACAACAATCCTACTATATAACCAAATACAACAGAAACAACTATATAAAGCGCCATTTTTACCATCAAAATCAACAAACTATCTCCTTCTTATCTTAAGCTCAACTCTTGAATTTCGCTCATCTTTTTTATTATCTAAAATTGGATATAAATCACCATATCCTGTAACTACTATCTCTTTATTTATCTTTTTATTACTCAAATATTTATAAATGGTTTGCGCTAATTGCTCACTTTTTTTTTGTGTTAAATGATCATATATTTCAGATGCACTATGCCCTTCTATCTCTATGTAACTATTATTCATATCTGATAATAAAGGAGTTATTTTTTCAAGAACCTCTTTAGAGTGCTGTGAGATCTTACCTGATTTTTCCACATATAGATATCTATCTTCTTTTAAAATTTGCTTAACTTTTTCGCTAGAGCTAAGAACTATATTTTTCAGTTCACTCACTACAGGAAGAGAAGAACTTTCATTTTGTTCAACTGTTACTACCACTACATCTTTAATAGGTTTTATATCTTTTTTGGATTTATAAATATTAGTCAATTCAACTTTTATTTTTTCTTCTTTTGCTGTTGACTCGTTTGATTTCAAAGTTATCTTATTTTCATCAAGTGCTGAATATAACTCAGTATAAAAAGTCTTTGCATGTAAAACATAGGCTGTAGAAATTATTGCAAATGTTCCGACTATTCCTAAAAAATTTATTTTTGTACTATTTAACATAAATTCAACCTTGGAAACTTATAATGGAGTATTATACCGATAAGATCGATAATATAAGATGAAAAAAAAATTTAATATATTAAAAAAAGTAAACTTAATATCCTTATTTAAGTAGATATAAATAATATATTATACCTTTGGCGTCACAAAAAGTAAACTACTGTAAAATACTTTAGTATAAAATCACTTTATTTTGACTTTTATGATAATACCCTTACAAAAGGTTACTTTTTTTTGTATAATATAGACCTGTAAGGAGTCATATGTATAAAATTGAGAAAAAATATCTACTAAAAGATGATATTAAAACATTGATAGACGACTTAAAATTAACAGCTAAAGAAATCTCTGAGTTTTATACCGTTGTTAAAGTATGTAAAGAAGTAAAATTTAGCAAAATTGATTCTAAGTATTTTAAAACTACAAAAAATGGTGTTATAGGATCAATTGATCAAAAGAGAATTAAAATTAAAAAATCACTATACCATAAAGAGAAAAAAAACGCTATTGGACAACATATTTCAAAAAAACGCTATATACTCTTAAATAATGGTGAAAAATATTCTTTTGATAAATATCAAAAGAATTTTAAAAATCTATACCTATTAGAAGTTGAATTTAAAAATAAAAATAATTTGAATAAGTATATCGTTCCTGATATTTTGAAAAATTATATTATAAAAGAAGTAACACATGATAAACGATATCAAAAAAGAAATTTAGCACTTCTTGGTAATCCTAAAAAAAACACGTACAACATTTATTCTATTTTTAAAGATATAGAACTTGCACGAACTACAGATCTAAATAAAATTATCTTTAAAGAGATGAAAACAAGTGATAGTGTTCGAATTATACTTTATAATCTTTTTGTAGAGCTTAGAATAAATCAAGATCTTATAGTCCAAACACAAGCCCAAAAAGGTATAAAAGCATTTGAGCTGGCACTTAAAAAAAGTATTATTTTATTAAATGAGTATAAAAATATATTTGATAAAAAGATTGTTCGAAGTGTCAAATTACATCTGAATATAATGGACAAAACACTTAAAACATATAAGGATTTACAATTTATTCAAAAAGAGTTAAGTGCTATTCGTCCACTCATAGCGTCAAGTGAAATGGATCGGATTAATCAAAGTATAGAGCATAAACTATTACTTGAGAAAAATAAGATAACGCGTTTTTTTAAAACAAGAGAATTTGCAATCATATTTAAACAGTATGAACTGCTACTCAAAGAAAATAATAGATCATTTCTCTCAATATCTGCCCAAATGTCAATTAGCAATAGCATAAAATATAAAATATTTAAACATTATAAAAAAACCATTATGAAATGTGATAAATATGAAAGATGTAATAATGATCGCAGTTATAAAACTATAAACAAATCTATAAATAGAGTAAAAACTTTGCTTGAAGAATTTAAAATGATAATAGATAAAGTTGATTACCAAGCCATGTATACACTCACATGTGAGGTATCAAAAGAGCTTGCAAGTCTTAAAAAAATAAATAGAAAGAAGATGATTATAGATACTTATCTCGAAAATCTTGAAGTAAAACCTAAAAACTATCAAAAGTTACTAAAAAAATTTAAAAAAGAGCGCAATATAAATACATCCAACATGAGTGAAGAACTTCATAATACTATTATGAGATTTAAAAAGAAAAAACATCTTTTTAAATAGTATAATTTTTTTTTGCTATAATCAAAGTATATAAATAAAAAATTGTACATAAGGGCTTAAAGCATGAATAATATTGTAAAAGTACTACTCTTAGGTTTAACAGTAGCTGTTTTTATCGCTTGTAGTAAAACACCTTACACAAACCGTAAACAGATGGTTATATTCTCTCCTGCTCAAGAGTTACAGATGGGATATCAATCCGCACAACAGATCTTAAAAACAGAACGCATGAGCAATGATAGAAGAATCAACGCTCTTGTACAAAGAGTTGGTCAAAAGATAGCTCGTGCTGCTGCACAACCAGGATATAAATGGCAGTTTTTTGTGATTGAAAAAGATGTGCTAAACGCTTTTTGTCTACCTGGGGGAAAAGTTTTTGTATATACAGGACTTTTTAAAGCGGTTCAAAATGAAGATCAACTTGCCGTTGTTATCGGGCATGAAGTAGCCCATGCGATTGCGCGCCATGGCGCTGAGAGAATGAGCATGATACAACTTGGTCGTATGGGTAAAGAGATTGCCTCAAAAACTCTTGGCGGCGGTAAATATACAAATATTATCAACCAAGCATATGGTGTGGGTGAGACTTACGGTATGGTTCTTCCATTTAGTAGAAAGTTTGAGTATGAAGCTGATGAAATTGGTCTATATTTGATGACAAAAGCGGGTTATAATCCACAAGAAGCTGTTGCGTTTTGGGATAACATGAAAAAATTAAAAGAGGGGACTAGAAATCCACCTGAATTTCTCTCAACACATCCAGCTGATGTAAATAGAATCCGAAAAATCCAGTCGCTTATTCCAAAAGCGTTACAACACTATAGATAAAAAAGGTCAAAAGTTTGAGTAAACAAGAAAAAATTGTCACAATGTTCAATGAGATTGCAAGCACATATGATGTAGCAAACAGAGTTTTAAGTTTTGGAGTAGATAAGAGTTGGAGAAAAGATGCATGTGATAAAACATATAATTTTTATGGCAAAAAATCTATAGATCTTATCTTAGATGTAGCATGTGGTACAGGGGATATGTGTGAATTTTGGGATAAAAGAGCTAAAAAGTTACATATCAAAATAGATAAAATAATTGGTGCTGATCCTTCAGTAGGCATGCTTGAAAAGGCAAAAGAGAAAAACTTAAATGCTGAATTTGTCGAAGCAGAAGCTAAAAATCTTCCTTTTGAAACGGGGAGTGTTGATATATTGAGTATCTCTTACGGACTTAGAAATGTCATGGATCGCAAAGAGGGATTAGAAGAGTTTTATAGAGTCTTAAAACCTGAAGGTCTTCTTGTGATTTTAGAATTTACGAAACTTCAAAAGGCCAGTATTGCCTCAAGGGTTAGAGATTTTTATATGAAAAAGATATTGCCTATCGTTGGTGGATTTCTCTCCAAGAACAAAGAAGCCTATGATTATCTTCCTGATTCAATTGAAGGTTTTTTAACTAGCGAAAAACTAGTTGGAGAACTTGAAGAGGTAGATTTTCAGATGAAAGAGGTTAAAGGATATTCTATGGATATCTCTACGCTTTTTATCGCACAAAAGTAATACCAACGGGTATTACTAATCGAGTTTAAGCATTGCACTCTCTCTATAAAATGTTTTTACACTTTGATTTACTGAAACAACCCTCTCAAGATAACTCTTAAAATCATTTCTACTATAGGTGATTTTAAGAGTTTTAGGGTCAATTGCCCGACTAAGGGCTACATAAAACTGGCTATCTGCAAAAATATGATCAACATTACAGATGAGTGTGTTTAAACTCATGCCTTGTGATTTATGAATGGTTATCGCATAAGCAGGGCGAAGTGGAAATTGTTTCAAAGAACAAAGTACTTCACTTTCAAGTGTGCCTTTGTCATCAACCATCGAACGACTTAGTTCAAATTCAAAACGATCTACTTTTACAAGCCTGCCCTCTTTCTCCACAACGATAGAGTCTCCGTCGATATGTTCAACAATCGCTTTTTCTCCATTATGATATGAGCCCCATTTATTGGTAGTGAAAATTACAGGAATTCCCTCTTTAAGTTTTAAATCTACAATGATTGGAAGTGATTTTTTCCATGAGGCAATACGTTTTTCATTTAACTTCGAATCTTTGATCTCCAAAAGTGCAGGTAAATCAAACTCTTCCCTTTGCACTTCTGCTACTTTTTGACGGTTCAAGATATCTGCTTCATAATTTCTTCCATAAAGTATCGTAGGATTGGTCTCTTGAAAATTATGATCTTTGAGTTTTTGAAGATAGGTAAAACATTGCTCATCTAACTCCCCTACTCTGATTTTTTCTAAAATTTGCATAAATTCTTCATTACTCGTTCTCTTGATTTTAGTAAGTTCAACCCCTAGAAAATCAAAATTTGTCCATGCACTACTCTGAAATGCATAAATATTTTCACCAAATATAGAACTGTTATGCTTCTTCTGTATAGGCGGAAGTTGGAAAAAATCACCCACAACTAGTAACTTTCCACTATATTTAGCATTTCTCAAACGATAGAGAATCATATCCATCAAATCAGAACTCACCATGCTAATCTCATCAATAATCACAAGATCAGTTTTTTTGAGAATCTTTGAAAGCTCTTTGATGCGGTTTCTATTATAGCGATCAGAGGATGCAAGCTCTTCAAAATTTGAAGAAATTCCAAATGAAAAGAAGCTGTGAATTGTCTGTCCACCTACATTTACAGCTGATATACCTGTACTACCAAGCACAATAACACCCCGATAATTAGACTCATAATCATCAATAATTTGTTTGGTAAGGTAGCTCTTCCCTACCCCTGCTCCACCTGTTAGAAAAATATTTTGCTCTTCTAAAAGCTCTAAAATCTTATTTAATACACTCAAAATAATCCGTTTTTGTCATTTTTAATTTGCAATTATAACAAAATATAAATGATACTATATCGCAACGGGTACTTAGTATCTATTTTTCTCCTACTTGTGCAATATCTGCATGTATAATAATATTAAAAATTAAATATTTTGTATATTAAACCCTTTTTATTCAATGTATAATATTAAATATTAAATTTAACTTTTGTTTACAATATTCTGTTAAAATTTCAATATGCAAAAACTTATTTTTCTTTTTTTAATTATAACTTCATCTTTTAGTGCTGAAATAAACAAAGCGCTATATGAAGGGGACAATCTCTATATACAGTTTCAAAAAATTGAAAAAGATATTAATAGTAGCATAGCTCAAAAATTCAAAAACCCAGAAGTTATTTCACTTGAAACTTCAACACTTAAAAAACTCAAACAGCTCTATGCCGTCAAAGATGAAATAAGAGTATTTGAAACTGTAACACTTTCAAAAAAAAATATCACAGAACAAGAGTATTTAGCGGCTCTTTTTCTTTTGAGTGATCTTCAACAAGAGATAAAACGACTTCAAAATAAAAAAAAGGATATACAAGAAAAACTTTTTTTATTAAAAGATGATATCCAAAACACCGTTCCCAATGAATCAAATCATTCACTTTTAGCCCAGCAGATGCAATATGCATTTTACAAATTATCCCAAGATAAGATCAGTAAATCTCTCAAGCTCTATCTCAAACTTTTTAAAAATGAATTTAAGTTATTTGAAGCAGCACTATCAAGAGTAAACTTTAAAGAGTTAAGCTCAAAAAAGATCATTAAAAATGTAGACTCAAAAATTAGCTCCCTTAAAGATAAAAATCTACTTTTGAGTATTGATAAGGATAGTGAAGCACTAACAGATGAGAAAGCACAAAAGATCATCATCAAAAAAGAGAAAAAAATTCAAGAAGAGACAGATATTACGATCATAAAAAAACTTCATGCTGAGATATTGCTCTCTTTAAAATGGTTAAAAGAGGAAAAGCAAGAGCCATTTTTATATGCTATTGAAATTATAGAAAATGATATAAGACTATTGAGTGAAAAAGAAAAAGTGAAATTTTCTTCTATCGCAGAGTTACTTCTAACCCTTGAGGAGAACCGGTTTGACACCAGCTCTGCTGCCATGGCTTCTACACAGATAGGGCTAAAATATATCACAAATAGTGCACTAAATGTGATCAATAAAACACTTTTTGTATATGAAGAGAAAGCTTTTTCACTTAAAACTATTTTAACCTTTATCATCTTTATCATTATCGGTTCTATTATCGCAAAAATCTATAAAAATATAGTAGATATGTTTCGAAAATCAAATAGAATAAAAAGTCTTTCAATAGCAAGAATGATTGCTAATAGTGGCTATTATCTCATAATTTTGAGTACCTTTTTCTTCGCCCTTCAAAGTATCGGCCTGAATTTACACACCATATTTATAATCATCGGTGCAATTCTTGTCTGGATCGCTCTTGGACTTCAAGGGTTTATCTCTAACTATGCCATGGGAATACTGATGAAAATTGACCGATCTATCCGTATCGGAGATCTGGTGGAGCTTAATTCTGATATAATTGGAACTGTTGATGATATGGATTTTCGTTCCGTCACAATTCTCACAGGTGATCAAACACGCATTACCATTCCAAACTCTAAGTTTATCAGTGAAACTTTTATCAACCACTCACTAGAAGATCATATTAAGCGTTTTCATATCCATTTTAGTGCTGACAATAGGATCGATAATGATGTGGTACAAAAAGTAGTTTTAGAGGCACTTAAGGAAAGTAATATACCTTATATTGATACTGATGAAAAAAATCCTAAAGTCATTATCATAGATGTCAATAGAAAAATAGTAAGATACTCACTTCTTGTCTGGATTGATCAACATGGTGGATATGACATACCGGTAGAAAAATCGGCATTTTTAGCACTCATACACCTAAGTCTTAAAAAAGTTGCACTATAATCTCTTTAAAATAGCACACTGTGCGTGGGCATTCTGCCGAAGAACTCATTGCGGGTAGCGTAGCAAAAGGGACTTGTTCCTTTTGCGTTATTAAATAAAAAAGATTAGGCAATAGATGGAATTTCAACTAGACAACACCGACGGAAACGCTAGAGCTTGCACAATTAAAACAGCACATTCAACAATTCAAACCCCTGTTTTTATGCCAGTAGGAACACTTGGAAGTATCAAAGCACTAGATAGTTTTGATATGATAGAACACTTAAAAACAGATATCATTTTAGCAAATACTTACCACCTCTATTTGAGACCTGGAGATGAAACCATTAAACACTTTGGAGGACTGCACGGATTTGCAAATTATCCCAACAGTTTTTTAACAGATAGTGGAGGTTTTCAAGCCTTTTCACTCTCAAAAATGACAAAACAAGATGAAAATGGAATCACTTTTAAAAGTCACATTGATGGCTCACTACATTACTTTACACCAGAGAAAGTGATAGATATCCAAAACAATTTAAACAGCGATATCATGATGGTTCTTGATGATTTAATCGCACTTCCGGCAGAAGAAGAACGGATAAAACTCTCTATTGAACGTACTACAAATTGGGCAAGAAAATCCATTGAATATCACAAGGCTCAACAATCAAAAGGAATTGGAATCCATCAAAATCTCTTTGCAATAGTTCAAGGCGGTATCGACAAAGCATTTCGAAAACTTTCAGCTACACAACTCACAGAGTTTGACTTTGATGGATTTGCTATTGGCGGTCTTAGTGTTGGTGAAGCAAATGCTGACATGTATGAAACAGTGGAATTTACTGTACCTTTTCTACCCAAAGATAAACCAAGATACCTCATGGGAGTTGGAACACCGGAGGATTTGATAGAAAACATTGAAAGAGGTATTGACATGTTTGACTGTGTTATGCCCACAAGAAACGCAAGAAACGGAACCCTCTTCACCTCTTTTGGGAAGATAAATATCAAAGGTGCCAAACATAAACTAAGTGATGAGTCAATCGACCCTGAGTGTTCATGCCACACTTGTAAAAACTACTCACGAGGATATTTAAATCATCTATTTAGAGCCCATGAACTTACCTACTTTAGATTGGCAAGTTTACATAATTTACATTATTATCTAACGCTCATGAGAGAAACAAGAGTTGCAATTCTTGAAAATAAATTTCAGGAGTTTAAAAAAGAATTTTATAACAAAAGGAACAAATAATGAAAGAGTTCATTAAAGTTTGGTTTCCTATACTGTTGCTAGTTGCTGCAGTTTTTTGGTTTAGTGCACAGTTTATCAAACCAGAAGCAGATAAAGCACTTACTATTGCTACTGGACGAAGTGGTGGAAGTTATTTTACTTATGCATAGAGATATCAAACACTACTGCAAGAATATGGTATCGAAGTAAAAATTATAGAGCCTGCTGGTTCAATTGAAACACTAAATCTTTTGAAAGACCATCTTAAGAAAACCTTTTAGCCCGAAATTTGACAAATAACAAACAAAGTGTGTGTTATTTGTCAAAAAACCTATTATTTGTGCATTGTGTTGTATTATTTTTAAAGACTTTCCAAAACCCCTTCACAAAAACCAATCAACATTTTATTACCATGTTTAATTGCACCTTTCAACAATATCTTCGACTTCTTCTCTATCTCTACTTTCACAACTTCTTTCTCTTTATGTTTTAAAAGTGCTTCTATCCTATACTTATCCATTGAGTGATATTTAAAAGAGAGTTGCTCATGCCCAGCAAACTTAGTCGTCAAAACTTCATCTACCAGCCCTGCTTCAAAAGCATTCAAAACCCGAAGCCACATGTCATAATCCTCACAAACCTCTAACGCTTCATCAAAATAGCCAACTTTATCAAATATAGTTTTATCAATCATGACTGTTGAAGGGGCAATTTTACAGAAGTTTAAATTTTCCTCAAAACAAAATCCACTTGGTTTTTTGTGCTGTTTTTTCTGTTTTACAGGTTTGCCGTCTCTTATCCACTCTTCTGCTGTATGTGAAAAAAGGATATGCGGATTATGCTGATGAAAAGCAAACTGTTGTTCTAGCTTATTTTTGTGCCAAACATCATCAGAGTCTAAAAAACAGATCCAACTATTTTTTACAGATTTGATTCCACTATTTCTTGCACTTGAAACTCCGCTATTTTTTTGTGTGATGATTTTGATTTTATCATTGAAAGATTTTAAAACTAACGGTGTATCGTCGTCTGAGCCATCATTCACAACGATGATCTCATCTGCTTTAAGCGATTGAGCCAAAACAGACTCAATCGCTCTTTTAACTAGAGATGGTCGATTATAAACAGGTATAACTACTGAAATCAACTCTTTTTCTTAGTGACGTGTGAAAAGTACCACCAGATAAGTGAACCAAAAGTCAGTAGTACAAGTGGCATGATGATAGGATTTGATTTTACATAGCCAAAGGCACTAACGATTTGCTCTCCACCCCAAAAACTTAAAAGTCCAAAAAACAGCCCCCAAAGTATCGAAGCAGGTGCGTTTAAAATTCCAAACTTTGTAAAGCTAAACTTTGTCAAACCAAAAGCGATAGGGACTAGAGTTTTTACGCCATAGATATATTTTTGGATAAAAATAACCCAATTTCCGTATTTTTTGATGAGCACATGAGAGAGTGCAAATTTTCTTCGGTGGTTTTTCATATACGGCTGTGTAAATTGTTTGTTATATCGAGCCATGTAAAACAGGAACATATCCCCTATATAGTTTGCAGCAACTGCCACTGCTATAGAAGTTGTAATGTCCATTTTTCCTATATAGGATAATGCTCCAGCTGCAATTAGTGCGAAAAAACCCCCTCCAAATGAGTAGAGAAAAAGTATGATATATCCGTAAGTTGATAATGAGTTTAATAAGTCTTCCACTTAGTTTTTTCCTTGGTTGAAATATTGTGCAAAATGTCCGTCAAGTTTTAGCAGTTCACTCTTGCTTCCTGACTCTACAATTTCGCCTTGTTCGAGTACATAGATAAAGTCAGCCATATTCACGGTACTTAAACGATGTGCGATGATTATAGTGGTTCTTGGTTTTAAAAACAATGCCAACTCATCAAAAAGTACATCTTCTGTCGTAACATCCAAAGAAGAGGTTGATTCATCTAAGATTACGATATTTGGTTGGGCAATGATCATCCTTGCTATTGAGAGTCGCTGTCTCTGACCACCTGAGAGTTTAATACCATTTTTTCCTACAAGTGCGTCTATCCCCTCTTCAAGACCTTCTGTAAAATCTCCAAGTTGAGCGATACGAAGCGCTTCGTGTATCTTATCATCACTAACCTCCTTACCAAAGGTCAAGTTAAATCGAATTGTTTCATTAAACATCATAGGACTTTGAAGTACCATGTAAACATTACTTCTTATGACATCTAAGCCTATCAATTGACTATCCACACCATCAAATAAAATCTTTCCGCTTGCAGGAAAATAAAACCCAGCGATGATTTGCGCCAAAGTCGTTTTCCCACTTCCACTAGCCCCAACAATGGCAACTTTACAACCTTTTGGAATTTGCATATTGATATCTTTTAAAACAGATTTATCTTTACTATATTCAAAATTGATATCTTTAAGCGTTATTTCATTTGTAAATACGCCCTCAAAAGGGTCTTGTTCATGTGTAAACTCTGGTTCAGCCTTGAGTGCAAAAATAGCATTTATCCGCTCTAACGCAGCCTTGGCATTGTGAAAATCATACTGGATGTTGATAATCTCTTGAATAGGATTCATGATAACCCACAAGTAGCCAAAAACAGCAAACATAAGCCCGATACTTAAATCACTATAAGCTACCATGAGAATTCCCATAGCTCTTAAAAACTCAAAACCTGCTAAAAACATCATATACGATTTTTTCTGAGATGCATCACTTTTATATCCAA
The DNA here is from genome assembly GCA_015662615.1 of Campylobacterales bacterium. Taxonomy (GTDB): domain Bacteria; phylum Campylobacterota; class Campylobacteria; order Campylobacterales; family QNZT01; genus SZUA-1433. Next base: position 20,598 of record DQTU01000039.1, read on the forward strand.
AATTTATTGCAGCGGTTTTGATTTCTTGGGCATCCCCGTCAAGTGCTGAAAAAAACTTTTTCTCACTATTGCTTGCACGCACTTGCCAAAAAAGGTCAAGTGTCTCATTTAGTGTATCTTGAAACTTAGAGATTTTGGCATTCTCCTCTTTTTTGAGAACCGAAACTTTTCGTGCAAATTTTGTCGTAAAAAAGACCGTTAAAGGATTTAAGATCAAGATAAAAAGTGCCAACTGCCAATGAATCATAAAAAGCACAATTCCAATCCCAATAATCGTCAAAACAGAAATCAAAAGCCGACTGATAGAAGAGCTCAAAAACTTATCTACAGTTGCGATATCCACAACCATCAATGAAGAAATCTTCCCACTTCCAAAATGCTCATATTCGCTTAGTGAGAGCTTAGAGATATGATAAAGCAAATCTTGTCGTATCTTGTAAATAATCTCTTTAGAAATGATATTAAAATGCCAATTTTGCCACACAGTCAGAGCAAAGTAAGCCCCCCGAAGCACAACTGCTATCACAAAAGCAAGAAAGATATAAAAGTAAGGTTCATGTGAACCAAAGATATAGTTTGCAGTTTCTAAAAATTTTCCCGGTTTATCAAGCAGTATCTCATCTACCAAAAGTGGCATCATAAGAGGTACAGGAATACTCACAAAGACTGCAAAAAAAGCAATTATATTTGCCTTTATCAGCATCGGTTTGTGTTTTAAAATCTCTTTGAAAATTTGGTTAAATGTATATTTTATCATACTTTATTGTAGCGAAATGAGTTAAATATGTTATCATACTAGAAACAGATAGGAATATTTACAATGGATTTTCTTACCTTCAAAAGTTTTATCAGCACCGAAGTTTTAATCGTTTTTTATTACATGGGTGCTATCATCATGCCTATTGTTATGTGGTTTTTTACCATGTAGATCATAGGAAAATTTAACATCCTAGGAGAGACTTATAAAAAAGGTAAAAAAATCATATGGAATTCTCTAAATAGAAATCAAAAAACTAAACTCATACTATGTTTTATCATCTGTTTCTTTTTTATAGAGCTATTTTGGAGAATGATGTTTGAATTTCTTATCGCTTATATGCAAATTCGTGATGTGTTGGTACTAAACTAAACTAGGCTTTCCTTAAAAACTTCAACACGGTAGCAATAATATCATCATCATCACGACTTGGAGATTTCAACTGCTCTTTTTTCTCATCATCATAAACAATCGTGATATTTTGAGCATAAGAAGAGATCATCTTTATCCCTTTTTCGCCAGCTAAAATCTTTATCACAATAATCTCCAAAAAGTTTTTAGTCAACTCATCAAGCTTACCAAAACGGTCAATCATCTCCTCTTCTATCTCATACACTTCATTGACCTTTTCACAAAGGCTGAGACGACGGTAAAGCTCAAGGCGGATTCTATCTTCTCCCACAGAATCGCTGTTTAGATAAGCACTCACAGCCAGTTTTATTTCAACCAGTTTCTTCTCAGTTTTCTGTTCATTCAGAAGCATATTTAATGCATCTTCTAACATTTTAAGATAGAGTGAATACCCAATATTTTTGATATGCCCGCTTTGTGCCTCTCCGATTAAATTTCCACCGCCTCTAATTTCCAAGTCATGGTAAGCTAGCACCGAACCACATCCCAAAAAGGAGTTTGACTCTAAAGCTATCAATCTCTTTTTTGAGGTATCAGAAATCGTATCTTTGTTTTCAACCAAAAAGTAGCAATACCCTACCCGTGAACTCCGCCCTACTCTCCCTCGAAGCTGATGCAAGTCCGCCATGCCAAATCTATCTGCATTTTCAACGATGATCGTGTTTACATTTGGGATATGAATACCCGACTCAATAATCGTCGTCGAAATCAAAATATCATACTCTTTTTTCTCAAACGCCATAATCTCTTTTTCGGTAACCGCCGCCGAAATTTTAGAGTGAAGCATCAAGATCTTAGCATTTGGCAAAATCTCCTGCAACTCTTTTTTCTTAGCTTCAATACTCGCAATGCGATTATGCACATAAAATATCTGTCCACCCCGTCTAGTCTCACGAAGCACAATCTCTTTGAGAAGTTTCTCATCAAACTCTTTGACAAAAGTACGAACATCTTCTCTCTCACTAGGAGGGGTTAGAAGTTGTGAATATTGTTTTATAGAACTTAGAGCCATGTTTAAACTTCTTGGAATTGGTGTAGCACTCATGGAGAGTACATGGAGATTCTCTTTTAAAGCTTTTAGCTTCTCTTTTTGTTTGACTCCAAACTTATGCTCTTCATCAAGTATCATCAATGCAATATTCTTAAACTCTACCCCAAAAAGTGAATGAGTTCCAATACAGACATCGATAGTCCCATCTTTCAAACCTTTTAAAACATCACTCTTCTCTCTTGTACTTGAAAACCTATCAAGCTTTGCAACAGAAATTCCGTACTTTGTAAAACGCTCTCTCAAGCTTTTCAGATGCTGAGAAACAAGAAGCGTAGTGGGAACTAAAAATGCAGCTTGATAACCACTCTTTACTGTTGCAAAGATTCCATTCATAGCAACCTCAGTTTTTCCAAAACCAACATCACCACTCAAAAGCCTATCCATGACCTTACCACTTTTGAGATCTTCAAAAATTTCATTAATACACTTATCTTGATCATCTGTATAGATAAAACCAGCATCATTTTGAAAAACGCCTAATTCTGCATGGTTACTTTTTAATTTTACCGCCTTTATAAGCTCACGACTGGCAGCTATCTCTATAATTTCACGGGCGATTTCAAAGAGTTTGACTTTCGTCTTCTCTTTCATTTTAAGGAAACTACTTTTTCCCAATTTATCAACAATCGCTAATGATCCACCCTCGGAAATATATCTATCAATCAGCGTTAAATTTTCCACAGGAATCAGAAGCCTATCATCTCCTTGATAAGCAATCTCAACAAAGTCTCGAACTGTTCCTAAAACTTTAGTATTGGTAAGCCCTTTAAAGATACCAATTCCATAATTTTCATGCACGACATAATCATTGACTTTCAAATCATCAAGAACAATTTTACTTCGTTTTCGTCTCTTTTTTCGCTCTGCTTTATTAAGTGATACTATAAGTTCATCATCACTTAAAACATTGACAATGAGTTCATTAAACTGATAAGTTACCTTAATTTCTGAGTCAATTCCAGACTGTTTTGCCAATCCCTCATTTCTAGCGATGATGGTTATCTTTTTCTTTTTATGATAACCCACAAGTGCATTTAACTCAGCAACTTCAATATCTTTATATATTTTTGGCTCTGCCATGAGAGGAATCAATAAAAGTTGCTCTTTTTTTGGCTTATCCTCAGCAAAAGAGAAAAAATCTTCAATATCATCTTTTAGGTTTGAAACAGAGATAACATTTCGATCTTTTAGATAATCCTCTGCCAACTCCTCCAAACACCAAAAACCAAGAGTTGAGATATCTTTTTCAAAACTATCACTTTTTAGGTTTGTTACTTTTGTCTGTAACGCCTCATACTGAGTCGCATCTAAGGCAAATAAAGCAGGTATCACGGAGATAAATTCCAACTCCTCTTTTTCACTCTTTTGTGTCTCACATACAAAAACTCTAATACTCTCAATTTCATCATCAAAAAGAGAAATTCTAATAGGATTCGTAGCATTTATGGGATAGAGATCAATGATATCGCCACGAAAAGAGACTTCACCCTTTTCTTCAACAATCTCAACAAAAGTATATCCCCAATAAAGAAGCTTCTCTTTAAACGATTTCAACTCAATCGTATCGCCAAACTCAATATCAAAAGATTGAAAAAGCTCCTTTTTAGGGAGGGCATTTATCAGGGTTCTAAATGGCGCTATTAAAATCGATTTTTTAGGGTTTGCATAATAATCATTTAGAGCAGAGTTGATTTCAAAAATCTCTTCTTTATAGGGGCGTAAATCATCTCCATGCGTAGCTCTAAAATCAGGAAGTTGGTAGGTCTGATACCCTAGATATCTTGCACAATCTGAGGCACTTTTTGCTTCTTTGTCATCTTTTGTGATTAGGATTTGGATATCAGGTTTTGATTTTAAGTATTCGAAGACTCTAGCTTGCAAGTATTGCCTTTAAAAAATTTGCTATAATAGTATCAAGGAATTCATATGAAAGAGATTATAACGGCCCTTTTTGGAGCCATGCTACTCGTAGGTTGCAACACTACTGCTTCTAAACAAGATGAAGTCAGTAGTAAATTACAAAGAGACCTTGAACCAAATGTAAGTGATGCAGAACTTTCACAACTAGTTGCAGATAACAATAAATTTGCACATGCGCTTTTTCAAAACTTAGACAGTAGTGAAGAGAACATTTTTTTCTCACCTATCTCTATCTCGCATGCCCTTATGATGACATATGCCGCAGCGGCAGGGAAAACAAAACAGGAGATGAAAACAGCGCTCAATCTAACACTTGAAGATGATAGGGTACATGAAGCTTTCAATAAACTTGATCTTGGTTTAAACATGCAGGAGGATACAGATATATTTAAAATTGCAAACTCCATCTGGCCCTCAAAAGATTTTGAGTTTGAAGAAAATTATCTTGATGCTATCATGGTAAATTATGGAGCGAGTTTAAAAACCTTGGATTATCAAAACAAACCTGAGGATTCAAGAAAAGAGATAAATAGTTGGGTTGAAGATAAGACAGAAGATAAGATAAAAGATTTGATCCCAGAGGGCTTAATCACTCCGCTGACAAAAATGGTACTTAGCAACGCTACCTATTTTAAAGGAGAGTGGGAACATGCTTTTAATCCTGACAATACACAAAAGGGATTTTTTAACAACTCGATTGATGTGGAGTATATGAACCAAACAGAAGTTTTCCCATATTATGAAGATGAATCCTTGCAAGCTGTAAAATTAGATTATAAATCAGGTAAAAATTCTATGATCATAATTCTTCCAAAAGGAGATTCCTATGATATCAAAGGTGATTTCACAAAACACAGAGTCACACTAAAGATGCCAAAATTTGAGTTTACCTCTAAATCTATAAGTTTAGTGGATACCATGAAAACGCTTGGAATGAATCGTGCTTTTGATAATAATGCAGACTTTAGTTTGATGAGTAGTAGTAGTTCACTTAAAATTGGTGATATCATACATAAAGCCTTTATCAAAGTAGATGAACAGGGTACAGAGGCAGCTGCAGCGACGGTAGTTTTATTAGTAATGAAAGGTGGCATAGTTGGAGTCCCTACTGCAACGCTAACTTTAGACAAACCATTTATCTATATGATTGTAGATAATGAAACAGATCAAATACTATTTATGGGGCATATGCTAAAACCGTAAGGAAAACAGATGGGAATTTTTACTGATTTAGAAGCAGAATATGATATAGAGATTGTAGAAGAGTTTTTTTCACACTTCTCTTTTATGCTTGAATCACTTGAAACATTGGTTATTGGTTTAGAAAAAGAGGAACTCTACAGTAATAACATCGGTGAAATTTTCAGAATTTTTCATAATATAAAATCCTCTACAGGATATCTCAAACTTACCCCTATCAATAAAATCGTTGCTTTGGGAGAGGAAGTACTCGACGAATGTAGACATCTGGAAGGAAGCGCTAGTGATGAACTTATCAACTGGCTGCTGCTTTTAAGCGATCAACTTCAACTTTATAAAAAGGATTTAGAAGAAGATCAGGATGAGCTTAGTGCTACCGATCACAATATTATTAAAATTCCTACGAAGTATTTAAAGTAATCTACTGTTTTTTATAGAATTTTTTCAAATCTTTCAGGCTCTAGAGTCTTTTTTCGTTTTAAAAGAAAGTAAAGAAAAAGATTATCTATCTAAATATTGATGTAGAATTTTGTCTATCTCCTCTTTAAGTGTTTGCGGTTGCACTACGATAAGATGTGGTAGCCACTGTTTGATGAGTGGCATTATCTCCAAAGAGTTATCGATACGAAAAGATAACAAAAGAGAGCCATCTTCTTGTGTATCAACTATACTTTGGGATTTAAGATACTTTTTTTGTTTGAAAAATACTGCAATTTCTTTTTTTGCTAACAAATTAACGGTATAACTTTTTCCTCTATACTCTTCAAAAAGCGTTTGAAAGTTCTCCAAAAACTTAAGGGCGGATATATCTTCTTGAAAATTTTGTGTTTCCATACTGACACCGATGATGTGGTTAATCCTTAAAAAGGTAAATCCATATCCATGTTTGTCCTCTTCTGAAATGATAGTGGCAAGATACCAGTTATTTTTTGCATAAACTATTTTTATAGGTTTTACATGGCTATAGGAGAGCAGTTTGCTTTCATGGTAAGCGATACAAATATATCGTTTGTTTCGTATAGCTTCTTTAAGGGTATGCCAAATTTTTTGATCTTTTATCTCCTCAAATGGCGAACTATGGAGTTGGTAAATTACTCTCATCTGTTTTTAA
>DQTU01000040.1 GCA_015662615.1 Campylobacterales bacterium
AGACTTAAGTAAATATTGGCATTTTGATACTTCAAGTGAGGCGTATAAGGTAACGGGAAATATCCCCTTTCATGAAGCGGGACTTTTAAAACTTAGCTGCGATAAAGCACTGGGATATCTTAAATGGCAGTCAAGTTTGGAGTATGCACAGACGATTCGATTTACTAGTGAATGGTATTATGATTTTTATAAAAATAGCGCTGATATGTATGCTAAGACAATGGAGCAGATCAGAGAGTATGAAGAGATAGCAGATAAAAGAGACTTGGCATGGACAAAGTAATTCTAACACCTTTAAAACAGATTATACACCCCAAAGGGGATATCTATCATGGCATGAAAAAGAGTGATGTAGGATACGACGGGTTTGGAGAAGCATACTTCTCTACTATAAATAAAGAGGATATAAAAGGGTGGAAAAAACACACGCTTATGACCCTAAATCTTGTTGTGCCAGTTGGAGCTATCGAATTTGTAGTATATGATGAAGAGGGTAAAAGCTTTTTCACTCAAACGCTTTCACAAGAAAATTATCAGCGGTTAACAGTAAAACCAAATGCTTGGATGGCGTTTAGAGGGATAGGTGAGCATAATATACTTTTAAATCTTGCAAATATAGAACATAACCCGGATGAAGCACTCAATATTCCCTTGGAAGAGATAAGTTATGAGTGGTAAAAAGATCAGACTTTCAAAATCTTCTATCGGAGAGGAAGAGAAAGAGGCGGTACTAAAAGTTTTAGATAAAGAGTTTTTAGGGATGGGCGAAGAGGTCATGCTTTTTGAAGAGGAGATAAAAGCATATCTTGAAACTGATTTTGATGTGGTGTGTGTTAACACAGGAACTTCTGCATTACATCTCGCACTTGAAGCACTTGATATCAAAACTGGCGATGAAGTGTTGGTTCCTTCACTCACTTATATAGCGTCTTTTCAAGCGATATCTGCGTGTGGTGCAACACCAGTATCGGTAGAGATAGATCCTAATACCCTTTTCATAGATATGAAAGATGCCAAAAAACGACTTACCAAAAATACCAAAGCAATCATGCCGGTTCACTATGCAAGTAGTGCAAAAGGTATGGATGAGGTTTATAAGTTTGCCAAAGAACAGACTTTGAGAGTGATAGAAGATGCGGCACAAGCATTTGGCTCACAACGAAATGGAAAAAAAGTAGGAACGAGGGGTGATATCCTCTGTTTTAGCTTTGATGGGATCAAAAACATAACCTCTGGCGAGGGTGGTGCTATCGTTTCAGGTGACAAGATAGTGATACAGCGTGCACAAGATGGCCGCCTTTTAGGTGTGGAAAAAGATACTCAAAAACGCTATGCAGGTCAAAGAAGCTGGGACTTTGATGTCAAACATCAAGGGTTTAGATATCACATGAGCAATATAATGGCGGCTATTGGAAGAGAGCAGTTAAAAAAGATTGACACCATTGGAAGCAAACGACAATCAATTGTACAGTATTATATAAAAGCATTAAAAGATATAAAAGAAGTTCAAATATTGGATTTTGAATTTGATCAAATTATTTCCCATATTTTTGTTGTAAAAGCAAAAAATAGGGATGCGTTGAGAGAACATCTCATCAATAATAATATCGAATGTGGAGTACACTATAAACCAAATCATCTTTTGAGCAGATATTCAACTGATTATTCGCTTGCTGTGACTGAGCGCATTTATGAAGAGATTTTGACGCTCCCCTGTCATGTTGATTTAGAAATTGAAGATCAGATGAGCGTAGTGAAAAGTATTAAGGAGTTCTATAATGAATGATCAGCCTTTAGTTTCGATTGTAATGAATTGTTATAATAGCGATACCTATCTCAAAGAGGCGATTAATAGTGTGTTTGAACAAACATATCAAAATTGGGAAATTATTTTTTGGGATAATCAATCTACAGATCAAAGTGCCCAAATTGTAAAATCCTATAATGATGATAGGGTAAAATACTTTTATGCACCCACCCATACACCGCTTGGGGAAGCTAGAAATCTAGCAATTGAAAAAGTTAGTGGCGAGTGGGTTGCAATACTTGATTGTGATGATATTTGGGATAAAGATAAACTTCAAGCATCTTTTAAGCTGTTGAATTCTTATAATCAAAAAGAGGAAGTTTCACTTTTATACTCTAAAACTGTATATATTGACGAAAACGGAGAGACATTTGGTTTTTTCCAAGAGCATTACTCTGGAGATATTCATGATCTTTTATTGACGAAAGGAGATTTTGTTTTTATATCATCAGCAATTTTTAGAACAGATATACTTAATAAAGTTGGTAAAATTGACGAAAGTTTGCATTACGCTGAAGATTATGATGTTCTATTAAAAGTTACAAAAAATCAACAAGTACTTTGTGTTGATGCCTATCATACTTATTATAGAGTGCACAATAGCAGTTTGACTTCTACAAAAGTTTATGAATATGATGTTGAAAATTTTGAATTTTTAAATAATTATATAAAAGAGCATAATTTGCCATTAAATTTAAAAGTGGCAATATTTTTAAATAATTCATCTCGAATGACTGCTTCTGTTATAAAACTTCTATCAAAAAAAGATTTTATAAATCTTGTAAAAATTGTTAAAGGTTATTGGCAGTATCTATTACTTTCACCTTATTATATATTGCATTTTATAGGAAAACGAATTAGAAAAGTTATAAAAAACAATAAGTAAAAGGTTTATAAATGGGATTAGATTATCACTTGCAAAATGCATTTATTGCTTTTATTACTCCTCCTGGAGTTTTTGTGCTGCTTTTTTTTGCCGCGGCACTCTATGTAAAAAAGTATAAAAAGTTTTTTTTAGTTACTGCACTTGTTTTTTATGCACTAAGTACATATTTTGTGGGAAATATTTTAGTAAAGCCAATAGAAACACCCTATAATGTACCTTTAGTTGAAGAGAAGGTTGACGGTGTTGTTGTATTGGGAGGGGGTCACTATCCCGGCAGTGCAAATCTTTCTGTAGGAGAGGGAAGTTTTAAAAGACTCGTATATTCTATTATGCTCTCTAAAAAATATGATCTTCCTCTGATCTTTGCCGGTGCAAATGAAGAGCTTAAAGCTGCAAGGTCAACCATAAGAGAGCTTAATCACACTTTAGATCTCAACCTCTCTAACCATTCAAATAATCGTATAGAAGATCATTTTTCAATTATATATACAAAAAACTCAGTTAATACGATACAAAATGCTATGAGAAGTATTGACTTTTTCAAATCTGCCAATATAGAAAACCCCAAAATTTATCTGGTTACTTCTGCAACGCATATGAAAAGAGCAAAAGCTGTATTTGAAGATTTTGAATTTACGGTAATCCCTGCTGCTACCGATTTTAGAACTCGTAGTGATTCATGCTACTGTTTTTATTATCCTTCAATTGAAGGTTTGGCTTTAAGTTATCATGCCATGCATGAAGCACTAGGAGCTTTTAGAGATTATATAAAAAGATTTTTGTAGTTTTACTTTTTTACTAAAAGCGGAATTCTGATCATAAACTCAGCCCCCGTATAATCTCCGTTTTCCCATCTTGTGCATAGATGAGGTTATAGCCTTCACGGTTTAGTATGTTCATAGCTACTTGTAGATTTTTTGGATTATCATCTATGAGTAAGATCTTCGCATTTTCTGGTTTCATTTTGCTTCCTTTTTGAATTTTGATAACTCTGCATGTATTGCAACTTTGGTTTTAAGTTCTATATCGATAAAAGGTTTGATGATATAGTCCACTTCTCCAACTTCATAAGCTTTTTGTACATCCTCACTTGAATCTTTTCCAGAGAGGAAAATGAGTGGAATATCAGCAGTTTTCTTATCCCCTTTTAAAATTTTACATGCCTCAAATCCATCTATTTCAGGTATCATAATATCCATAAGGATCAAATCAAAATCTTGCTCTTTTACTAGCTTTAATGCCATTTTGGCATTTTTTGCATAAAGCATATGACAACCTTCATCTTTTAACATATTCATCGCCATTTGTCTTTGATATCATCTACTATTAATATAGTTGCTTTTTGAAATGTAATATTGCTAAGTACTCTTTTCTTTTGTGTTGAATCAGCTTCAACCGAAGAGATAGGGATATTGGGTAAGTTGATGGTAAATTATGAGCCAATATCAACTTCACTTTCTACTGATATAGTACCACCCATCATGATAGAGAGCTTTTTAGAGATAGCCAGCCCTAAACCAGTCCCTCCATACTTTTGGCTATCTTGTCCCTTTTGTTATTCAAAAGCATCAAATATATATGCAATATTTTTTTTAGGGATTCCAATACCGCTGTCTTGTACATAGATTTCAAGGTCGATTTTACTTTTTTCTTCATCTTCAAAACTTTTTTTCACACCTAGTTTGACAAAACCATGGTCGGTAAACTTGATAGCATTTCCTATGAGGTTAAAAAGGATTTGGCGTATTCTTGTGTTGTCGAGCAGAAGATATTTCGGAAGTGAGGGATCGATGTCAAGTTCAAAGTGTATATTTTTCTGAATGAGTTTTACAGAAAATATAGACTCCATCTCTAAAGCCAACTGTTTGACATCAACGCTCTCTAGCACATCTCTAGCTTTCCAGCCTCTATCTTTGGTAGATCTAAAATATCATTGATGATACTTAGCAGCGTATCTCCTCCTC